>DAOVRD010000305.1 GCA_030628375.1 Planctomycetota bacterium | reverse complement strand
CGTTGTAGACGCTCTTGCCTGCCTCGATGGCGGCCAGAGCAACGGGGGCGTGGGCATCGGGTGTGGTAAGGTTGATGACGATCTCGATCTCGGGATCGGCAAGCAACTGCTCCGTCGAGCAGGCTCTGGGCACGTTGAACTCTTTCGCTTTAGCCCTCGCCCTATCGGGGTCCAGGTCTGCGCAGGCCGCCACGTCGAGGATGTCAAAGAGCTGCTGCGCGTTCTTGAGGTAGGTTCCACTGATGTTGCCACAACCGATTACGCCGACCTTCGTCGCCGAATCCTGCATTGTTCCCTCGCATCCGTTATCAAGGGGAAAAGCTTGACAGAGTCCCGGGACGGGCGTCTTGAGCGCCGCGCGCCGGGCAGCACGGGGTCCCTCACCACCCCGGGCGCGTGGAGAACGGGCTGGCCCTGCTCGAGGTGCGTCCGTGGTCCACTACCTCCACGGTTACGTGTCTCACCTTCCCGTCCCGGTCACGAAAGCGATACTGGAAAGTTGCTCCTTGGCCAGGTGCCAGACCAGACCGGGTGACGGAAACGTACTGCTCGCCCACGAGGGCCGGCCTCCGGCCAATAAGGGGGCGGTTGGTCCAGAACTGGATTAACACGCGGGGCGTGTTAGCCGTTGCGGTGCCCCTGTTTGCCACCTCGCCTGACACTGTGACGTATCGTGTTCCGCTGATCCCAAAGATGTCCGAGCTCTCCGACCACCTTGAGTTGAAGCCCGTGACGATGATGAATGGCGCCGCCGTTGCCCGGGCATATTCCTCTGCCAGGCCCTTTCGGTACTCCTGGAGTTCCCGGGCGAGTTCTTCGAGTTCCCTTGCGGGCAACTGCAAACTGGGGAACTTCGCGGCCCCCACGATCAGATCCTTACACAGAGCGAGTGCCTTGTCCACGTGCTGCCCCAGTTGGGTGATGGCTGCTGCTGTTCGGGGTTGGGCCCCTCTGACGGAGGTGGTGGGCTGAGGGGCCGACTGCAATGCCTTGACAAGCTGATTCAATCCATTCAGTTCGTCCTCTGCAAGCGTCTTCGCGCTCGCGCGCTGTGCCACATTGTTGGCCAGTCGTCTTGCGAGCTTCTTGTAGTTCGGGTACGTGAGCAGATGGGGCCGCCGCAGGCCCAGGGAGCGGCCCATCTCGACCGCGCTTTCGACCGCACGTCCAATGCCAAGCTTCTCGACGTCCGTCGCGGTCAGGGAGAGGGGAGTGCCCCCTGCCTTGATCGGTCCGCCATGTTCGGCCGGCGCTGGAGCAAAGAAGGTGCTTGGAGCTTGCGCGGCCAATGAGAAGCTGACGCCGTCTTCTGTTATCGTCGCCGAGAGTTCGGTATTCTCGTCGGCTAATGCCTCGGCCACTTCCGGCGGGTGCCCGTGTGCTTGGGCTCGGGCGCGGAGCTGTGCCTTCCAGGCCGGTTGGGGCTGTGAAGTCGTTGCTGCAAAAGGGGCGGGCGCGGGGAACCCCGGCCAACCTGTTGAGGCAGGGCCGCCAGGGACAGAGGGAGGCGTTATAGATGTCGGTGGGGGCAGTCCGATTCCCGAACGAGAGCCCCCGGCGATCGAGCTGGTCCCGCCACGCTGCAGAAGCCACGTCGCAAGCGCGGAGGTGCCAGATCCGTAGCCGCCCGAGAGCCTCTCCAGCGGGGGCCAGGTCACTGCCCTTGCACCTATGCTGGTTCCCTTGCGCAAGTAGATGCCGTCCGTGCAGAACACCAGGAACGCCCCCGCGGACCATGCGCCCCCGAAGCGCTCCCCGTGCACGTAGCTGAGGAACTCGATCGTGTCATGCTGATCCATCAGATCCGCAATGGCGATGGCCGCGCCTGCGTAACCCCCGGGAGTGTCGAGCACCAGAACGGCCAGGTCTGCCTTCGTGTCCTTGGCCTCCTTCATGCCGTCCTTGAAGACTTGCACGGTTTCGGCCGTCAGCTCTCCCTGGATGGGGATTACGACCGCAATCTTTTCCTGCTCATCGTCTGCCGGGGCGGTTGTTTCAGGAGTCGTGCCGTGGGCTACAGCCCCCCATAACGTGACTGCCGACAACACCCAGAGCATCGCTCGATTCATGGCCGGCGTCCCACAGCGCAAACGGTGGCGGCGGAATTGCACGAGCATTCTAATGGATAACCCCCTGCCCGTCCAGCATGGCGGTCTCACATGTTCGTAGGGGCGGCTCGTGCTTCGCAGAGTAGTATTCGCGAACTTTAGCCGCCTTGGCGGCCGCCCCTACACTCCGACGCCGAGACGCATGCCCTACCGGACTCAGGCTCCTCGCATCTTGTCCGGCCAGATTATCTTGTGCAACTGGAGTTGCAGGCGTGCTTCCACCCCCGCTTCCAATATCCATTCGGCCAGGTCGCGCGCTCCCAGTCGGTCGAACACGGGCGCGAACAGAAGCTCCGGCCCACCGGACAGCCCGTGCCGTCCGATGAAGGCCACGGCCCAGTCGAAGTCCTTCCGATCCGAGATGACGAACTTCACTTCGTCACACGGCCGGAGCCGTTGGAGGTTGCCGGCAAACGTCTTCCCGCTTTCGCCGCTTCCCGGGCACTTCACATCCATGATCCGGATCACGCCTTCGGGGAGGGGGGCCAGATCCAGCGTTCCGTTGGTCTCCAGCAGGACGGTGTGGCCGCCCTCCAGCAGGCGGGCGGCCAGAGCTGCCACCCCCTCGGTTTGCACCATCGGCTCGCCGCCCGTTATGCAGACCAGGCGGGTCCCGAATGCTTCCACCCGTTCGCATGTCGCTGGCACTGTGAGCCTTGTCCCCGTGCCCGAACGAGCGTACTCCGTGTCGCAGTACGAGCAGCGGAGGTTGCAGCCCATGGTGCGCACGAAACTGCACGGGAGGCCGGCATACGAGGTCTCCCCCTCGATGCTCTTGAATATCTCGCTGATGTCCAGGGCGAGTGCCATCCGCCTGGCGACCTCCTCAATCTATCTCCCGCAGCTTGCGCAGGCGTGCTGCGGCGGCGTCGGCACGCTTCATCTCTGCCGCGTCCGAGCGGGCGGCCCCGCAGACGATGCGGAACGGGCAGTTGCCGGCGCAGTGGTTTCTTGCGTCCGCACTGTCCGCCGGGAGCGGGAAGAAATCGCCGGCCGCTATCCCCTCCACGATCAGACGGAGCGCCTTGCGAAAGTCGCCCAGGCGCTCCTTCAACTCCGCGAGCGTGAACTCGGGGACGTCCCTCGGCCCCGAGACGAGCAGATACAGGGCGGCCCCCGACTCGGCCTTCATGCGCTCTGCGGCGGCGAGCAGGTAGATGGGCAGTTGAAGCTGCCTGCCGCCCAGCAGTTTGTTCTGCCTCAGGTAGCCGCCCTTGCCCGTCTTGTAGTCCACCACCTGGATCGCGCCCTCGGGCAGCCTGTCTATGCGATCAATCCGGCCTCGGAAAGATACCTCCGTTCCCGGGCCCAACCCGACGGTGCACCTGGTGGGCGGAGAGAAGCCGAACGCGTACTCGAACACGGCGGGTGCCGCGGCGCCATGGTGGTCCCTTTCGTGCGCCAGCAGGGCCCGGATTTCATCCAGCGTTCTCTCGCGTTCGGCTGCCCAGGTGGCCGGGTGGTTCTCCGCGTGGACCCTCCCCACCTGATCCAGCAACTCCCCTGCCCTCTGCAGCGTTGCCTTCATCTGTTCGGGCGAAAGCTCACCCAAAGCGCGGCCCTTCAAGCGCTCTTCGTAAAGGAGGCCCAGTGCCTCGTGGACCAGCGATCCGCGTTCCAGCGCGGGCAACTGGAATTCTTCGGACGGCGCCTCGATCTCGCCGATGCCCAGCACGTAGCGGAGGAAGTACCCGAAGGGACAGCGCGCGTAAGTCTCGAAGCGCGTAGCGCTTACGGGCAGACCGAAACGGCTGTGCTTCCGCTGCAAATCCTCTATCAGGTCCGGGGAGCGGATCTTGCCGTCGTAGGGGCTGAAGTAGGGCTGGCCCCAACGCGCTTGCTGCATCTGCACCGCCCTTCGGAAGAAGCTCGATATGGCTTGCAGGTACGCAATCGGTCGGCTGCCGCTGCCCTTTCCCGCAAAAACCGCCGCATCGTACTCGAACGCGTCAAGGGCCAGGCCCATCTCCTGCCGGTCCCATGCCCGACGGTTCAGCGGGACGGAATGCACCAGGCCTGCCTTGGACGCGCTGGATTCGGCCTGGACTCCAAGCGCCGCGCACGTGTCCGCTATGAAGCGCGACGGCATCCTCGGGCGGCCGGTGTTCTCCTCCAGCCGGGCGTAAGTCAGGACAACGGCCCGCCGTGCCGACCCGAGCGCGATGCGGAAGAGATAGCGTTCTTCCTTCGGGCGGTCTTTCTGCATGGGAAGCTCTGCCCGCCCGAGCTGCGGCGCGACCTGGACAAGCGCTTCGCGGTCCAGCTCGGTGAGCAGCGAATGCTCCGGAATGTGGCGGGGAAAGCCCTTCTCGATCAGGCCGGGCACGATGACGACGTCGAACGTCACGCCCCGCGCGCCCATGATACCCGACGCGGTGACCCCGACGTGCTGGAAGTGGTTCCGTCGCAGGCTGTTTCGCGTGAGTTGCTTGCCCACCAGCCAGCGCGCTCGGCCGGGCCCCGGCGATGTGCCCGCCACGTCCAGGCCCGGAAGGTCGCCAATGACCTCCAGCACCGGGCCTTTGCCGTCGTCCTCGGTCGGCCCGAACCTGTCGACAAGGGAGTGCAGAAGGCGGGCCAGCACGCGCCACGAAGAACGGGATGCCAGGCCCTCGATCTGCTGGAAGAACTCGTCGAGAAAACCCGCCGCCGTCATGCACAGTTCGGCATCGCGCTGGCAGGCCGTGCGCGCCGACTCGTCCTCGGTCCGCCGGGCTGTGCGACGCAGTTGGTCGGCCCGTGCCTGCAGACGGGTCTTCCAGATGTGCCGTCCCTTCAGGATTCCCGCCTGGCGGCTGAGACGGTCCAGGGAACTGGCCGACAGCCCGCTGGGCCACTCGACCTGCGCCAGCGCCAGGAAGTCTATGACGGAGGCGCGTTCGGCTTCTCCTGCG
>DAOVRD010000383.1 GCA_030628375.1 Planctomycetota bacterium | reverse complement strand
TTGTTGTCGTCGTAACGATAGGGCGAGCGGCCCGTTATCCGCTCGGCGTTGACGCAGCTCCACCGGCCGTCGGCCTCCCGCCCCCCCCGGCGGAGGAGGTCGAAGCCGGCTGAGCGGTCCGCGTCCGCCCGCCACGATACCACGGCCCGGCCGTCGCCGCCGCGCGCCTGGGGGCGGCAACGCTGCTCTGTGAGCAGTACGGCTTCCTCGGCGGGATGGCCACCGCCGGCCTGGTCAATCCCTTCATGCCGAACCAACTGGACGGCAAGCCGTTCGATTCGGGCATCTTTCAGGAATGGTGCGACCGGATGGGCGAGATGGGCGGGCTGGCGAAGGACGGTCGGACCTTCTGCCAGGAGACGGCGAAGCTCGCGGCGGAGAAGCTCTGTCTGGACGCCGGCGTGAAGTTGCTTTACCACGTGCAACTTGACCGGCCCCTGATGGATGGGCGCAGGATAGACTGCGTCACGATGCTGGGGAAGAGCGGCCTGACGGGCCACCGTGCCAGGGCCTACGTTGATGCAACAGGAGACGCGGACCTGGCGGCGCGTGCCGGGTGCACGTTCGAACTGGGGCGCGCCGAGGACGGACTGACCCAACCGATGACCACGTGCTTCGACCTGGCGGGCGTGGACATCGAGCGCATGCCCGACCGCGAAACCATCAACCGCCTCTACGACCGGGCCCGCGAGGAAGGACGCCTCAAGTGCCCGCGCCACAACGTGCTGCTCTTCCGTTCCGTGGAAGACGACCGCATCCACTTCAACACCACCCGCATCATCGGCCACGACGCGACCGACACGTTGTCGCTGTCGGAGGCGGAGATCGAAGGCCGTCGGCAGGTGCTGGACTATGTCGAGTTCTTGCGCCGCGACGTGGCCGGCTTCGAGAGCGCGCGTTTGCACGCCGTTGCCGTGACCATAGGCGTGCGGGAGTCGCGCCGCGTCCGGGGCCACGCGTATCTCACGCGCGCAGACTTCGAGAACGCCACAAAGTTCCCCGACGGCATCTGCCGAGTGAACTACGAGATAGACATCCACAGCCCGACCGGCGGGGGGAGCGAGCACGCCCAGTTGCCACCCGGCGAATGGTATGAGATCCCCTACGGCTGCCTCGTGCCGCTGGACTGCGACAACCTGCTGGTGGCCGGGCGACCCATCAGCGTGGACCACGCGGTGCATTCCTCCATGCGCGTCATGCCACCGGCCTGCACCGTCGGGCAGGCCTGCGGCACCGCGGCCGCGATGGCCCTCAGGCAGAAGTGCACCCCGGCGGAGGTTGAGGGCCGCGAGGTGAGGCGATCATTGATCGAACAGGGCGTCTGGCTCGTCGAGACACACGAAGGCATAGAGGCTTCCTGATGCGTTCCACCCCACCCGCCGGGATGGCAGCGGGGCCCGCACCGGCCAGGCAAGGCCGACCCCAAAGACGCCGCTTGTGGGTCGTGAAGAACGGCCCACGGCCTGACGTCTCCAGCCCCCCGCAGCAAGAGAAACTGCCGGGCTACAGGCCGCTCTCCGCCGGCCGCACGGTCATACCCCAAGTGAGCGAAAAGCCCCTACGAACCCATCTGTGGGGGTTTTGTTTTGTCAAAGAGCCCTACTGGATTTTCAGCACCGAGCTTCCGGACAGGGGCGGCAGATCGAGATTGAGAGTCGCCGCGCTTCGGCACGTGGGTTTCCACGCGTCCATTACAGCCGGTGCTGGAACGCGTGTGTCCGATGAGGGCGCTCAAGTCCTCAAGAATCGAAAAACAGCGACTGGCACGTCGTCTTATGCCTGTCCCGTTTTTCGCTCCGATCGGAAAATGGGATACAGGCACCCTCCGGGATGCCAGTCCCCATTTTCCTCGATTATACGCGAAACCCGGACGACAGGTGTCCGATGAGGGCGCTCGGGACCGCCAAAAGAAGAGCCCCGTTCTTGACGACTCACAAAGGACGCCTTCGGTGGCGTGCCTTTATCGGCCTTCACTCGCAGTGAGTCAACCCCACAACTTTGCTGGCCCTTCGTGGCACGCCAAGTTCGGACGCCGTCTTGGTCCTCCTGCTCTCCCGTCTGTTGTCAACATATATAACAGACCGTTCTCGCAGTAGGTCGTGACCGACGAACGGCCCGTGCCCTTGCGCTGCCGGCAGCAGCCCCCAACTGCGGCGACGGCAACGACCCGGCAAAGGCCTGGCGCCCCGACCGAGACGCGCCGGAGGCTGTTGCGTCCTGCGCCGCGATTGCCTATCATACGTTGAACAGAGGCCGGGAAGCGGTCCGTGTGGGCACGGACGGCTGCCCGGGCGCAAGCCTTCCAGTGGTCAACTCGACAGCCGGGGACTGACAGTGGCGAAGAATCCGACCGCTTCAGAAGTTGCAAGCCAGGCCAGTGCGCGCCTGAAAGAGACAGACGACCTGGAAATGGTCAAGGCCCTCAGGGCCGGTTACGAAAGGCTGACCGACCAGCTCTCCCATATCATCATCGGTCAGCAAGAGGTCATCGAGCAGGTCCTTATCGCCATATTCTGCCGCGGTCACGGGCTCCTGGTAGGCGTGCCGGGAGTGGCCAAGACGCTGCTGGTCCGGACGCTGGCGCAGATCATGGACCTGGCGTTCAGTCGCATTCAGTTCACGCCCGACCTGATGCCATCCGACATCACCGGCACCGACGTGCTGGAAGAAGACCGCACCACGGGGAAGAGGATCTTCCGATTCGTGCGGGGGCCGTTGTTCGCCAACATGATCCTGGCCGACGAGATCAACCGCACGCCGCCGAAAACGCAATCGGCCCTGCTGGAGGCCATGCAAGAGCACAGGGCCACGGTGGGAGAGAAAACTTACGCCCTGCCGGAGCCCTTCTTCGTGCTGGCGACGCAGAACCCCATCGAACAGGAAGGGACCTATCCCCTGCCGGAGGCGCAGCTGGACCGGTTCCTGTTCCACATCAAGGTGGACTATCCGTCCGCTCAGGAAGAGCTGGACATCATGAAGCAGGAGACCGGCACCTACAATGCGGACCTTCGCCCCACGCTGACCGGCAAGGACATCCTGCGGCTGCAGCGCATCGTGCGGCGCGTTCCGGCCGCCGACCACGTCTTCCGCTACGCCCGGGCCCTTGCCCGATCGTCCAGGCCGGACTCGGACGAAGCTCCCGAATTCATCAAGGAACTGGTCAGTTGGGGGGCGGGGCCGCGGGCCAGCATCTACCTCATACTGGCCGCCAAGGCCAGAGCGATACTGCACGGGCGCTACCACGCCAACACCGAAGACGTGCGCGCCGCGGCGCCGCCGGTGCTCCGCCACCGCGTGCTGACGACGTTCAACGCCGAGGCGGCGGGCATAACCTCAGACGAGATAGTCCAGCGCCTGTTG
>DAOVRD010000405.1 GCA_030628375.1 Planctomycetota bacterium | reverse complement strand
GGATCGGCAGAGCGCAGGCGGCTCGCCCCGGAACAGTACGAATAGGCCAACCGGTATCCCGCCTGCTCAGCCATCCTCTTGGTGTTCTTGTCGAAGCCCCCCAGAGGGTAGGCGAGGGCGAGTACCCTTTCGTTAAGGGCTTCCTCAAGAGCGGATTTCGAGCGTGCCATCTCTTCACGCGCGGTGTCGTCCCTGGTGAGCGGCAAGATGCGATGGCTGTAGGAGTGACTGCCCACCCCCATTCCCGCCCTCCGCAGGGCGCGCACCTGATCCCAGTTCATCAACAGTTTGTCGGCCTCGGCCTGCTCATCGAGGTCAACGGCCGCGGCCTCCTGAAGCTCGTCCACGAGCCTGTCTACGTCCAGTTCCTCCGTGTGTCTTATGATTCTGCCGATGGCCCGCAGCGACAATTCTATGGACTCCCTGGTAGAGAGATTCAGCTCCAGCCGTCGCGGACATTTGAGCACAATGGAGTCCCTGCTCGACTTCCGCAGGCAGCAGGCTATCTTGTCCCACCAGAACAGGCGCCTCTCCTCTACGTTCCACGGGCAGACGAAGAAGTCAGCGACTACGCCTGCCTCCAGGAGCAACGGCAGCACCACGTCGTGGCAGTCGCGATAGCCGTCGTCGAACGTCAGCACAATGGGGTTCGGCGGCACTGCGAGACGCCCTTCCTTCCAGAGGACGATTTGCTCAGAGGTGATGGGCGTGAAGTACCGTCCCACAAACTCAAGTTGCCGACGGAACTGCTCCGGCGTGGCGCTGACGACATCGCTGTCCCATGGGCCGCTCGCATCGCGTTCGCAGACCCGGTGATAGGTCAGCACGGTCAGCCACCCGGCAGGCAGCCATCGCTTGCACCGCAGCATCAGCTGCGGCAAAGCCAAGCGGCCACACAGTTTAAACGCAGACCGTCGATTCATGATGGAGTTTCTTTCGGCAGGACGACACAAGCCCTCTGGCGGGCTTGGCCATGAGAACAGCGGCCCGGCGGAGCCCCTCCTTGGCGCAACGCCGTGCTATGCGCAGCGTGACAAGCTCCCTGGCAGCATTGCTCAGGCTGACCTTGTAGCGCGACTCGCCCAGCATGAAGTCATACTCCACGGCGCCGCTCTCGATGGCATCCCTGATGGCGAAGTAGTGGGCAAGCATGCCGGGCCGCACCCGATTGTCCTCCAAGGGCTTGATGCCGGACTGGTAGAAGGACACCCTCCGCTGGTATCTGATGTTGTAGAGACACGCGATCGGCTCGCCGTCCAGACGCAGCGTCCACAGTTCCGGCCAGCCCAGCGCGAACGTTCGCTCTATGAATCGCCTGTGGAACTCACTGAACCGTCTGCCCGCAAAGGCCCCGGGCTTGCCCGCTGCCTGCCAACGCTGCCCGTGCAGCTCGGCCAGCATCTTCAGGCTCACCAGTGCCTCCTCGACCGTCTGCGCTTTCCCAAAGCTGAGCTTGCCCACGCGTTCCAGGGCCCGAACGCCCCGTCGGATCTGCTGCCGCCTGTTACCACTGAGCTGACGTTCGTAGTCCTCGACACTGCCTGGCAGCTCCACATAAGGGCATCTGCCCAACGTGAGGCGCGTCGCCGAAAGTCCCCTGTTCGCAGCGCCCTCTCCGAACGCGCCGCAGACTGCCGAGTCCGTCCGAACCCGGTAGAGGACGACATCGTCCCACTTGCTCTCATGGTTTGAGTCCAGGATTTGGTCGGCCAGTTCACGCGCTGCCTGGGTCCTGCCCTCCGGCCTCAGGGGCAGGTCGACGCATTCCGAGAAGACCTCGTCGGCCTCCTGCTCGCCAGTTCCCATAAGCTCCAGCCGGCGAAACCGGAAGAAACGGTTCATCCTCGCCCTGTGTCGCACGAAGGGAGCAATCGCCTCGACCTTGCCTCCCTTCCGTTTGATGAGCGCCAGGAGCGAACGTTGCTCACCAAACACTTCCCACCACGTGGCCATCCACTCCCACGAGTACATGGGATGTGAGATGCCACCCGCTTCTTGCAGCTCACGCCAGGCCGCTTCAAGCTCGCGGAGGTCTTGCGCCGCACAGATCTGCGTTTCTCCCGGCGTCATTGATCTCCCTGAGATCCGCTGTGAGAGATTCCTGTGGCCGCAACGGGCCCCAAGTAGGGTTCGACCTCGGCAGGCGGCTCTTCCGGGCGCTGCTCAATGAACAGCCGGCTTCCCTCGGCAAGCGTCAGCAGCGTGGAAACGGCGTTGGCAAGTCCGTCACCACCCTCGAAGTGACGCTGGAGCGTTCGTCGGATCAATCCCCGGTCGAACACTTCGGACGGAAACGCATCCGAGCTGAGATACTCCTCGACCCGTTGCCTGAAGCGCGGATCGGTCAATCTCCGCGCGGAACCTGCCCCCGCTGGCCCTCCCCGGCGCCACAGTCCTCCGAGCCGCCGGCGCACATGACTGGCTCCCTGCTGGAATGAGTCAGCGATGAAACTCGTGGAAACCGGTCGGTCGGTGTGGGACCACGGGACGTCGGCGATCCTCGGGAACGTGTTGACTATCATCCGCTTGTAGGCCCGCTGGCCTATGAGATATCGCAATGGGACGCCCAGGAGCCAGTCAACCACTTCGTTATCCACGAAGGGAGTAACGAGCTCGAACAGGTAGCGGTCTATGGCCGGCGAGCAGAAGGTGATCCGCTCGTTGGCGGTCAGATACCACAGGTTGTAGAGCAAGGGCATCCTGTCTTCTCC
>DAOVRD010000242.1 GCA_030628375.1 Planctomycetota bacterium | reverse complement strand
GGGTAGGTGCCCTCCAGTTCGATGGGGTTCTGGGTGGCCAGGACGAAGAACGGCTGCTCGATCGCGTGGGTCTCCCCGCCCACGGTGACGGAGTACTCCTGCATGGCTTCCAGCAGCGCCGCCTGCGTCTTCGGCGGCGTCCGGTTGATCTCGTCGGCCAGAAGGATGTTGGTGAATATCGGGCCGGCGACGAACCGGAACCGTCTCTGCCGCGTCTCCGGGTCTATGTCGAGCACGTCGGTGCCCGTGATGTCGCTGGGCATCAGGTCCGGCGTGAACTGGATGCGCTTGAAGTCCAGGCTCAGGCATTGGGCGAGGGTGCGCACGATGAGGGTCTTGGCCAGCCCGGGCACGCCGACCACCAGGCAGTGGCCCCGGCAGAAAAGGGTGATGAGGATCTGCTCGAGCACATCCTGCTGTCCGACTATCACTTTTCCGATTTCCGCCAGGAGGGTCTTGCGCACCGCCCCGAGGCGCGCTACGAGCTTGGCTTCCTTTTCCTGCCGGTCGGACTCGATTTCCACTGCATGGGGGTCGTCATTTGCCAATCCGCACCACCTCCCCTGAGCCGGCGGCAGCCCCCGCCGACCAGTGTCCGGTAACCAGCGGCCAGTTCCTCGCAGGGCACGCTGCTCACTGACCGCTGTAGGTTTCAGTGCGTCATCCCGTACAGGGCGATGTTGACGCCGAGCCTGACGGCGTCCGAATGGGCGATGTCCGTGCCGAAGGGATGGTCGAACCCGCGCCAGCCGCCACCGATGCCGTAAGGGCTGTAGATGACGGCCGTTGTCCCGCCGAGCTGAATGCCTTCCAGCGGCAGGGCGGGCGGATCATCCCCGAGGGAGCCCACGTACGCCGTGTAGTCCACGCTGTCCACGCGGCTCAGAATGCTGTAGACCGGATGGTCAGCGGGCAGCTTCTCAAGCTTGTGGTCGAGCAGCGTCCTGGCTATCTCCCGGCGGAAAGCTCGATCGAACTCGTGGCGGCCGCAACTGGGACTGGCCAGCAGGAATCCGCCGCTGGTCAGGTAACGGCGCAGGGCCTGGATCTGGGCCTCGCTCAGTTCGAAATCGTGCCGGCCCGTCATGTAGAGGAACGGATACTCCTGAAGCTCTTCCGAGACCAGGTCGGCGGCCCTGCGCTGGAACTTCACTTCTGCGCTCGTGTTGGCTGTCACGAACTTGAGCAGGTTGGCGATGGCGTTCGGCTGGACGTCCCAGTTGTCGGACAGCTTGGCCTGGGCGAAAACGAAGTCGCCGCGGGCGCGTTCTTCCTCTTCGTAGTATATCTTGGCCGTGCTCTGGTACTGCGCCAGCGGGAAGGTGGCCAGCGCGTACGCAACCATGTTCACGCCGAGGCGGCGGGCGTCTGCGGGGCTCACGCTGTGGGCCCCTTTCCTGACGTGGCCGTCCCACCCACAGCTCAGGTCATAGCGCGAAAGGACGACGGCAGTGCGGTCGCCGAAATCCAGCCCGAAAAAGACGGGCTTGCCCGTCTTGCCTTCCGCGTCCGGCACCGCCTGCGTGTAGGTCACCTCGTCTATGCTGTAGTAGCAGTGAAAGAGCGGATGGTCTTCAGGCAGGCGACGCCACTGCCGCCCCGGCAGCACGCGGTTCATCTCGCGGGTGAACGCCTGGAAGAAATCGGGGTCGCCGAAACAGGTGTCGCCCCAGACCGTGCCGCCGTTCTGGAGGAACTTGCGCAGAGCCGCCACCTCTTGCTCGGCAAGCTGGAAATCCTCGCTGCCGGTGTAGTAGAAGATCGGGAACTGCGCGGGGTCCGGGCTGAACGCATGCAGCGGCCCCTGCTTCCGGGTATAGTTCACGCCCAGCGTCTGCCGAACGAGCCTGACCAGCATGGCAACGTCGCCCGGGTCCTTGTTCCAGTCGTAGTAACGGATCTTGTCGCCGTCCTTTTCGATCTCCCTGATTTCGCTGAACTGGATCTTGGCGATCAGGACCGGCGGCGCCGGTGGCCTTTTCTTCTCGGTGCGCCGCAGCGGGGTGGCCGGCAGAGGGAGGGGCGGGAACGATTCGCCAGCCTTGCGCCTCTGGGGGCTTGCCGGGGGAGCGGAACCGCAGGGACCTGCCGGCAGGTTGAATCCCTCGTCTGCAAATAGCGGCGCAGTCAACACAGCGACCAGCATCAGCAACACGGCTCTTGGTCTTGCCATGATATGCCTTTCTCTTGACTAAACCCCGGCCTGTGCCACTGGCCCATACAGTGCCAGTTCTTATGCCTACTATGATATGCCCTGCGAGGGTGCCAAACAAGGCATAGGCAAAGATGAAGGCGCACTGCGGCCTCTGGCAAGTTAAACGTGCAGGCGAGGCCGATTCTTCGGTGCAAACCTGCGCTTGCCTGCTTAGACGGGGTGAGAGGGCCATTTATTAGGCTCTGTCTGAGAATTCGGACGTGGCCATTGTGCGTCCGCCATGCTGGTAGGCTGGATCCGCTTTCGTAGGGGCACGGCGCGCCGTGCCCTTACTTCACAAGGCCGAAACGGCCCTACCCGGAAGTTCGGTGTTGAAGCTCCACTAGTCCAGAAGCCCGGCCCGACGGGTTGGCTCTGGCCGGGGGCCGAAGGCGCACCGTGCGCCTCAAGTTTTAGGGATTGACAGTACCAGCGGCCTGTGCTATAGTCGCCGGATGGCTCTTCTGGGCGTCGTCTGCGGGGGCATGCCGGGCTTGATGCGACGCATCTGCCGGGCACCGCCGCACGATTAAGGCCGACGCGGTGGCGAAAGCACGAGGGCTTTTCCAGGTTCGTGAGGAGTTGCGATGAGAGTAGAAGTGAATGAAGATTGCGTCTCTTGTGGTCTTTGCGTTGATGCCTGTCCCGAGGTCTTCGAGCTGGGCGACGACGTGGCTAAAGTGATCGTGGACGTTGTGCCGGAAGATGCGGAGGAGTGCGTCCGTCAGGCGGCTGAAGATTGCCCGTCCGAATCTATCGTTATCAAGGAAGGCTGAGACAGCGCACTGCAACAGGACTCCTTCGCGGACGGGTTGCTTTTCGTGAAAAGCCTTCTGTTGGGGCTGATGGGGTTCTCCTACTTGCCGATGGCGCCCGGGGGGTTGGGGTGCCGTTTGAAGGTGCCGGCTCAGGGAGCCGGGGAGGCAGACGATGGCCGCGTGGGCGGAGTATGCCGATGGAGCAACGGTGAGCGAGGGCGTTTTCCGCGTTCTTTCTCGCTACGCACCGCAGGGGACGTTGGACGTTTTCGCTTCCGATCAGCACGACTCCTACCTGAAGCTCTTCCAGAGCTACCTCGATCATGTCGGCCAGAAGCGCGATGCGACCGATGACGACGTGAGGGACGTTTGCCGTCGGTTCGCTCAGGCGCTGCAGGGCACACCTTCAGCGGCCCTGTTCAACCACCTGGCTTACCTCAGCCCTGGTTTCCGCCAGCTTCTGGGCGAGAAGACCATGCTGATCGGCCGCCTCGAAGATACGAGGACCGAGGAGCTGGACGGCGGCCGAGGCCAACTGGCGCGCCTTTCCGTGGAGCCCGAGGAAGTGGCCGACAAGGTGGACGCCTTCAAAACGCTGGTCAAGCTCGACCCGGACCACGAGGAGAGTTGGAAGAGGAACCGGGACTGGCTTCAAAGCGTCTTCGAGAAGGCGTGTGCCTTGGGCAAGCCCCTCTTCAACGAGACGCTTATACTCCAGCGCCCCGGGGAGTCCAAGCCGGACATGGCCCGCAGGCTGCCGGAGGGCGTGGTCAGGATGGCCGAGGACTTCGGCCCGTATGGACACTTCTACAAGACCCAGGTGCCCGTTCTGTGGATGGAGGACGAGGACGGCGCTGTGGAGCGGATCAGCTCGCCGGACGAAGTGCGCAGCGTAGCGGTCGCCATGTACTCGACGGTGGACCGCCCCATGCTGCTGCTGAGCGCCGCAGTGGACTTCGAGCAGTACGCGGCCCAGTATGCGCTGGTCAGCGACTTGTTCGCGGGTCCCATGTGCGGGCGGGCCTACTTCAAGGAAGCCTTCACCATGCCGCAGGCCAGGGATCTGGACACGCTTGCGGGCTCCTTCGCCCGGATCGCCCTGCCACGGATGCGGCAGATCAAGTCGCTGGCCGAGAAAGTGAGCCCGCCCTGGTGGCACAAGTTCACCTCGATGGCCGACGAGGCGAGGGCGGCCATAGACACTGCCGGCAAGCCCAGGGGCGGCGGCGTGCAGGCGGACTTCGGTTACTGAGGCCGGTGCTTCGCGGCCAGGGCTGAGGAGCGAGTCATGGCAGAGCTGCACCAGGCAATCCTGTACAGCAAGGCCGATGAGAACGCGGTGGACTGCTTTCTGTGCAGCCGCCGCTGCCACGTCGCCGACGGGAAACGGGGCTTCTGCCGCGTTCGGCTCAACCGGGGCGGCACGCTCTACAGCCTCGTCTACGGCCGCCTCATCGCGCAGCACATGGACCCCATCGAGAAGAAGCCCCTCTACCACTTCCTGCCCGGGACGGTGTCCTATTCCATCGCGACGCCGGGCTGCAACTTCCGCTGTTCGTTCTGCCAGAACTGGCAGATATCGCAGATAGACGCCGCTCCCGTCTTTGAGACCCTCGGCTACGTGAGCCCCGAGGAGGTGGTGCAGACGGCCGTTTCGGGGGGGGCCGCGACCATCGCTTACACCTACACCGAGCCGACCATCTTCATGGAGTATGCCCTGGACTGCGCCCGACTCGCGCACCGGCAAGGCATAAGGAACGTGTTCGTGACGAACGGCTTCGAGTCGCCCGAGGCGGTCGAGGCGATGACGGGCCTCATTGACGCCGCCAACGTGGACCTGAAAGCCTTCAGCGACGACTTCTACCGCACCAAGTGCAAGGCCCGTCTCCAGCCGGTCCTGGACTGCATTGGCAACATGCACGAGGCGGGCATACACGTCGAAGTGACCACGCTGGTCGTCCCGACTCAGAACGATTCCGAGGAGGAACTCCGCGCCATCGCCCGGTTCGTGGCCGGCATATCGTCGGACATCGTGTGGCACATCTCGCGCTTCCGTCCCGACTACATGGAGACCGGACTGCCGCCGACCCCGATGGAGGCGATGTACCTGGCACACCGGGTCGGTCAGGAGGCAGGGCTGAACTACGTGTACATGGGCAACGTGCTCACCGAGGACGGGCAGAACACCCGATGTCCCGGCTGCGGGCGGGTGGTCGTTCGCAGAATGGGATATGCACGTCCGGCTGTTGACTTGAGCGGAACCCGTTGTCCGGAGTGCGGCCGCGAGGTCTCCATCGTTCTGGATTAGCACTACAACGCTAATCTACCTGGCGGAAAGCGCCCTGAACTCCAATTCACAATTCATAATTATGAATTCATAATTGCCGTCTGCGCCGCCGTCATTTCCTGCCGAGGGTATGGTCGTTGATCCAGTCGAGGATCTGCTTGAAGTAGTGCAGCCGGTGCCGGGGCTCCGATATGCCGTGTGGCTCGCGGGGGTAGTAGACGAGCCGGGTTTCGACGCCGCGTGCTCTCAGGGCCCGATACAGCTCTCCGGACTGACCCGGAGGCACGCGCTTGTCCACCTCGCCGGTGATGATGAGGGTCGGGGTCTTTATGCGGCCGGCGTGGTAGAGGGGCGATTGCCCCCGCCAGTAGAGGTCCGTGAAGTTGGCGGCGCGGCGGCCGCTGCTGTAGAACTGGAAGGTCGGTATGTCGGTCGTACCGTACATGCTCAGGTTGTTGATCACCGCCGCGACGGCGACGGCGCAGCGAAAGCGCCTGGTGTGTCCGATCGTCCAGGCCGTCAAGTAGCCGCCGTAGCTCCCGCCGAAGACGGCCATCCGTTTCCGATCCACGATGCCGCGGCGGATCAAGGCGTCCACCCCGGCCATGATGTCGGTGAACGGTCCCTCGCCCCAGTCGCGGATGATTCCGCGCGTGAAGGCGCGTCCGTAGCCGGTGCTGCCGCGGAAGTTCGGCATGAAGCAGGCGTAGCCGGCGGCGCAGAAGATGTTGGGCGCGGTCGCCGAGGCGTAGCTGTTGACCGAAGCCGAGTAAGGGCCTCCGTGCGGCATGAGGATCAGCGGGTACGGTTTCCTGGCGCCCCGCTTCGAAGGCATGTAGAGGATGCCCTCAACGTCCCTCTGTTCGCTCCTCCAACGGACCACCTCGGCCCGCGCGAGCGCGACGTTGCTCATGGCGCGGTTGAGGTTGCTCAGGGGGAGCGCCTCTGCTGCATCGTCCAGCGTCCTCATGTACAGCTCGTCCGGTTTCTGGGCCTCGGAGTAGACGTAGAAGGCGCGTTGGGCCTCCCGGGCGACTGCTGCCTGGAAGGCGACGCCCGGGCCGCTCTCCAGGTGTTGCGGCCGGCCGCCGGGCTTGCACACGTGCAACGTCAGTGTCGTGCCGAGGCCGCTCTGGAAGAAGACGCGGCCGTCGGGCAGCAACTGGGCGTTCACTCCTTGCAAGTCGAACTTCGGGGCGACAAGGCGCTTCCGCCCGCTGGCCAGGTCCACCAGCTTGG
>DAOVRD010000176.1 GCA_030628375.1 Planctomycetota bacterium | reverse complement strand
CCGCAACTCAGGCGAGGGCGCCTGAGCTACAAGGTGCCTGTGCCACACAGACACGGCAGTCTGGAGCGCTCAGGCATTGAGTATTCCGGAAGCTGCTTGTTCTTCAACAGGCCGCCAGGTCGTCCTGAGCGGCGGGGGCCTGCTGTCGGGCGTGGCTCTTGCCGGCACGATATGACCATCGGCCGACGGCCGTGGGGTTCGCTCAAGGGAGGGGTGCGATGCGTCCGATATCTCATGCGTCCAGGGTTGCGGTGTGCGTGTTGGTGGCCCTTGCTTGCGGGGTGGTGCGTCAGGCGGCTGCTCAGGAGGATGCGGACGTGATGCTGCCCGAAGGGGTGAAGGCGGTGTGGGACGTGGGGAAGGCGTATCGGGAGACGACGGCCACGCGCGAGCGGATATGTATCAACGGGTTGTGGCGCTTCAAGCCTGCCGCAGCCGACGATGAGGCCGTCCCGGCGCCGGGCACGGGCTGGGGCTACTTCAAAGTGCCGGGCACCTGGCCTCTGGGGGCGGGACGCAGGGAGACGGGTCCGAGCCAGCGCATCTACGCGCCCGAGGACTGGCCGGAGCGGCTGGGCGACGTCGAGGTGGCGTGGTACGCGCGCGAGATCGAGGTGCCGGCGCAGTGGCGCGGGCGCCGGATCGCGATTCATGCGGCCTGGGTAAGCTCCTACGCCCGGGTGTTCGTGGACGGTGTAAAAGCGGGCGACATCGTCTTCCCGGGCGGCGAGGTCGAGATCACGGCCGCGTGTAAGCCCGGGCAGACGCAGCAACTGGCCATCCAGGTCTTCGGGCGCCCGCTGAACGAGGACAAGACTTACTTCGTGACGCCGCCGGAAGACGCCGAAAGGCGCCGACTGATCGGGCGGCGCGGCCTGTGCGGCGACGTGTTCCTCACCGGGACGTCCCGGGGGGCGCGCATCACGCACGTGAGCGTGGACACGTCGGTGCGCCGGTGGACCCTGACCGTCACCGCCGCCGTCGAAGACCTGGACGAAGGCAGGTCATATACCCTCCGGGCGCGTGTCGCGGACCAGGGCCGTGAGGTGCTGATCACCGAGAGCGAGCCGTTCACCTCCGAGGACCTGGCGGCCCGGCGCTTCTCGTTCACCACGGACTGGAAAGCCCCCAAGCTCTGGGACATCCACACGCCCGAGAACCAGTACGACGTGGCAGTCGCGCTCGTCGAGGGCGACACCGTGCTCGACGCTTACTACCCGGTGCGCTTCGGCTTCCGCGAATTCTGGATCGAGGGGCGGGACTTCTATCTCAACGGGAGCCGTGTCCACCTGCGGGCTCCGCCGCTGAACTCCGCCCAGAACAGCACGTCCACTGCCAGCTACGAAGGCGCGTGCGAGACCATGCGCCGCCTGAAGTGGGGGGGATGGAACGCGGCCTACACGCACAACTACAACTGCCAGCCGGGCGCCCACATCGCGTTTGAGGAGATCCTCCGCGCTGCCGACGACGTGGGCGTGCTGCTCAGCTTCTCGCTGCCGCACCGAAGGAACTACGACTGGGAGGGCGAGGAGCCCGAGAAAAGAAACGGCTACGAGCGGGACCTGGAGTGGTATGTCGGCACGGCGCAGAACCACCCCAGCGTGGTCATGTACAGCCAGAACCACAACTCGACGGCTTACGCCGACGACGAGAACCCGCAGCGCATCCCGCTGGTGCTCGATTGCATCTTCCCCGGCTACCTCAGCGAGAGGCTGCGGCAGGTCTACGCGCGTGAGCCGATCCTCAGGCAGTTCGACAAGGTGCGGATCCAATACAACCACTCGGGGCCGAGCCGCTCGATGTACACGATGAACTGCTACCTGAACTGGGTGCCGATGCAGGAGCGGTCCGAGTGGTTCCAGCGCTGGAGCGAGTACGGGGCGCGGCCGCTCTACGTGGTCGAATACGGCGAACCGCTGATCTTCACGTACGGCAGCAGCCGCGGGCGGCGCCGGCGGGGACAGCCCGGGAAGCGCCGGCAGTATCAATTCACCGAGTGGGGCGCGGCAATGCGAGGCGACGCGGCATTCGACTTGAGCGAGTACGAGGCGGCCCGCCTGCGCTCGGAGGCGCTGGGCTTCAGCGGGGGGGATCGCATTGCCGGGCGCACGTACTCCGTCCCGGGAGGTAACCGGCTGGACGTGCCCAATCTGCGCGGGGTCCAGGCGGAGTTCATCAAGGGGACCTGGCCCTACATCCGCACCCTCGGCGTGAGCGGCTTCAACATCTGGCACGAGGCCAACCTGTTCCGCTTCCGCGAGGGCGCCGAAGCGGGCCGAGTCGAGCTTGAGGTCGACTGGGAGGGTCTGCAACGGCCCGGCTACAGTCCGGACTTCTACGAGCCCTCTCCCAACAACTCGATGCCCTATGCGATCGGCACGAAGCTGGAGGACTGGGGGACCAACATTCGGGGCGCCGCGTTCCGTCGTTTTAACCAGCCCCTGCTCGCCTACATCGCCGGCAAGCCCGAGCGCTTCACCGCCCGCGGGCACAACTATCTCCCCGGCCAGGTCGTCGAGAAGCAGGTCATCGTGATAAACGACTCCCGCGAGACTGTCGAGTGCACCTGCGAGTGGTCCGTTGACCTGCCGAAGAGGGCGGCAGGCACCAGCACCGTGCGCGTCAAGCCGGGCGATAACGAGCGTATCCTGGTCCGCTTCCAGCTTCCCGAAAGGCTGCGTCCAGGAGAGTTCGAGCTCCAGCTCAAGGCCGCCTTCAGCACCGGCGAGGTGCAGGAGGACGCCTTCGCGCTCCACGTGCTGCCCGCGCGGAAAGCGCCGCGGGGCAAGGGCAAGATGGCGCTCTACGACCCGCACGGCCAGACGGCGAAGCTGCTCGCCGAGCTGGGCCTCGGGTTCGACACCGTCCAGGTGGATGCTGACCTGAGCGGCTACGACCTGCTGGTGGTCGGCAAGAAGGCGCTCACCGTAGACGGGGCCGCGCCGGATCTCTCGGGTGTGCCGGACGGTCTGAAGGTGGTGATGTTTGAACAGGCCTCGGGCGTGCTCGAACAGCGGCTGGGCTTCCGCGTGCAGGAGTTCGGCCTGCGGCGCGTCTTCGCGCGCGTGCCGGGGCATCCGATCCTCGAGGGCCTGGCCGACGGGCACCTCCGCGACTGGCACGGCGAAGCCACGCTGGTGCCGCCCGCGCTGCCCCTGGCCAGCTACTACTCCTATCCCATTGTGAAGTGGTGCGGCTTCGACACGTTCCGCCCCGGACGGGCTGGCAACTACGGCAACGTCTCCTCCGTGATGATCGAGAAGCCGGCGGCGGGTGACTTCCTGCCCATCGTGGACGGCGGCTTCGCGCTCCAGTACAGCCCCCTCATGCTCTACCGCGAGGGCAAGGGGATGGTGCTGTTCTGCCAGGTGGACGTAACCGGCCGCACCGAGGACGACCCGGCGGCTCGGCGACTTGCGGCCAACATCGTGGAGTTCGCGGACGGCTGGTCCGCCCCCGCCCAGCGCAGCGCCGTCTACGCGGGCGAGGCCGCGGGTCTGGAGCATCTGAAGGCGTCCGGGGCTGCTGTGGAGGCCTTCGAGGGGCAAATCCCGGCCCGAGATCAAGTGTTGGTCCTCGGTCCCGGGGCCGCGGAGACGCTCGCGCCGCACGCGGAAGAGATCGAACGTTGGATCAGGCGGGGCGGGCGGACGCTGGCGCTGGCCCTTTCTGAGGACGAGGCGCAGGCGGCCATGGGCCTGGCCGTGCAGATGGAGGTGCGGGAGCACATCTCGTGTCGCTACGCCCCGGCGGGGCCGGACTCGGCCATCGCGGGCGTGGGCTGCGGTGAGTTCATGATCCGCGATCCGCGCGATGTGCCCCTGCTTGTGGGCGGGGCGGGCGTCATGGGCAACGGCGTGCTGGCCCAGGCCGAAGGCACTAGCGTTGTGCTGTGCCAGCTTGCGCCCTGGCACTTCGATTACGAGGCGCTCTACAACACCAAGGGCGCCTTCCGTCACCTGAGCTTCGCCGTCAGCCGCCTGCTGGGCAACATGGGTGTGGTGCTCAAGACGCCGCTGCTGGATCATCTGTCCCGGCCGGCCGAACCCGAGGAGACGCGCTGGTTGGGCGGACTCTACCTGGACGTGCCGGAGCTGCAGGAGGATGATCCCTACCGCTTCTACCGCTGGTAGGCGTCGCCTTTTACTGAAGGCCGTTGGGACGGCGCGGCAAGTTGTCGCGCAAGATATGCCTTCGCCGTTCGCCTTTCAACAGACCCGCGGCATGTCAGAATGCTCTGCGGCACGAACTGATGCGGAAGGGGAGGAGTGATGGCTGAGCGCGAGGTTCCGAGCCGCGACACGCTGGCTGTCTGGGCCGGCGAAGGCGACCCGACCTGGGAGGGCTCAACGCAGGTGCCGGTGGTCCACAGCGTCTCGTTCGGCTACCGCAGCGTCGACGATTGGCTGGACGTGGCCCGGGGCCGGAGGCCCGGCTACATTTACAGCCGCAACAAAAACCCCACGGTCCGGGCCTTCGAGGAGAAGGTCCGCCAGCTCGAGGGCGCCGAAGCCGCAACCAGCTTCGCCACGGGCATGGCGGCCGTCAGCAATACGCTCTTCACGTTGCTCTCGCCCGGCGACCGGGTCGTGTCCCTCAGGGATACCTACGGGGGCACCAGTAAGATCTTCATCGAGTTCTGCCCGCGCTTTCGCATCGAGGCCGTCCTGTGCGAGACCACCGACCACGAGGCGATCGAGGCCGAGGTAGCGAAGGGCTGCAAGGTGCTCTATCTGGAGAGCCCGACCAATCCGACGCTGAAGGTGGTTGACCTGGCCCGCCTGGCCCGCGCGGCGCACGAGGTCGGCGCGGCGGTCGTCGTAGACAACACGTTAGCCACGCCGATCAACCAGAGCCCGCTTGAGCTTGGCGCCGACCTGGTGCTCCACAGCGCGACGAAGTTCCTGGGCGGGCACGCCGACGCCCTGGGCGGCGTGGTGTGCGGCCCGGCCGGCCTGGTGCACGACATCTTCCACTTCCGCGAGATCAACGGCGCGAGCCTGCACGCGGCGCCCGCCTATCTGCTGCTGCGTGGCATCAAGACGCTGCACCTGCGCGTGGCGCGCCAGAACGAGAGCGCCCTGCGCATTGCGCAGTTCCTGGCGGGGCGCCCCGAGGTCGGCGAAGTCTTCTACCCCGGCCTGCCGTCCCACGAGAACCACGAGATCGCCGGGCGGCAGATGAGGGGCTTCGGGGGCGTCCTGAGTTTCTCGCTGAAGGGAGGGTTCGAGGCGGTTCGGCAGCTGCTGCCCCGGCTGAAATACGCTCACATGGCGGCGAATCTCGGCGCGGTCGAGACACTGGTCGGCATCCCGGCCACGACCAGCCACGTGGAGTGCACGGCCCAGGAGATGGAGTCGCTGGGCATCCCGACGGGGCTGATCCGCTATTCGGTCGGCATCGAGAGCTGCGAGGACCTGATGGCAGACCTGGCGGCGGCCCTCGACGGCCTGGGCTGACCGCGCGGCATGCCGGGCATTTCCCAGACGGCGCGCCGGGCGGTCTTTGGAGCGCCTGCGGCGGGCTGGTGCAGTTTGCCCATGCCACGGACGCAGGGGGACGGCACGAGCACGTACAGAGCGGGGCCCTTCAGGGCTCGGACCACACTTGAGAAAGGACGATCATGGCTGCGGTAACCTTTGGCGCAGTGGGTGACATCGCGTTCCATCGGGGCATCGAGGAGCGCTTGACGGCGGACGGTCTGGACTGGCCCTTCGCCAGAGTCCAGCCGGCGCTGGATCGAGCCGGTGTCCTGTTCGGCAACTTCGAATTCCCCTTCCTGCCCCCCGACTTTCCGCCGGAGGAGCGCGACCCCGCGGCTGCCCTCTCCGTCGTGCCCGGCCCGGAGGGAGCCCAGGCACTGCGCCGGGCGGGCTTCGATGTCCTCAACCTCGCGGCGAATCACATCCTGGACGCGGGCTCGATGGGGCTGGACTACACGCAGTCCTGCCTGCGCGAGGCCGGCATCTGCGCCGCCGGGGTGGGCTACTCACAGGAGGAAGCGCGCCGCATGGAGGTCGTCGAACGCGACGGGCTCACGTTCGGCTTCCTTTGCTACGCCGAAGACGGCAATTGGACGCTCGGCGCGACCAACCCGGGGCCCGCCTACTATGAGGTGGAGACGGTGCTCGAAGACGTGCGGAAGCACAGGGCCGAGGTGGACGTCCTGGTGGTCTCCATCCACGCCGACCTGGAGTTCGTGCCCGTTCCGGCTCCGGTGCGCATCGCCAACTCGCGGCGCATCGCCGCCGCCGGCGCCGACATCATACTGGAGCATCATCCGCACGTGCCCCAGGGCGTGGAGATGGCCGACGGGGCGCTGATTGCCTACTCCCTCGGCAACTTCGTCTTCGGGACGCACAGCGACGGCTACATCAGCCGCCACCTGCCGCAACCGGCCGAGAGCTTCGTGCTGCTGGTGGACGTGGACGGCGACGGCGTCCGATCCTTTGAGCGGGTGCCCTGTATCATCGCCGAGCCGCCCGACGAACGGCCCCGTATCCTGGAGGGCGAGGACGGCGACCGACTGGCGTCCTACTTCGAGCAATTGGACAGCTGGCTTCAGGACGAGAAGTTCGTCCGCGAGACGTGGCGGCGGCGAGTCACGGAGGTGTTCGGTTCCTTCATCAAGAAAGCCGCCGAGCGCGACGTTGAGGCCGTCATCGCGGAGATGGTTGGCCGGGCGCTGCTGGTGCCGGAGAACCGCAGTTGGGCGGATGAGGTCATGGCCATGGCCCGGGAGCACTGGGCGTCCGTCAGCGCCTCCTCCGACCCGTATCGCCGGCCCAACTACCGATTCCAGAATCGGCCAGAAGGACAGTAAGAGAAAGGATTGCAGCATGTTTCCAGTGTCCGCCGCTGTCGGATTGTTTGCTATTGTTGCTGCTGTTCCCGCCGCCCGGGCGGCTCATGTCAATGTGGCCAAACGGGTGGCAGAACTGAGAGACCTCAAGTTCGGCATGTTCATCTGCTGGTCGTTCAGCACGTTCTCTGACAAGGATTGCACGCCCGGCATCGAGGATGTTGCGTTCTTCCATCCAGCCGGCTGCGACACCGACCAGTGGGCCAGCGTGGCGAAAGAGGCCGGCATGAACTACATCCTCTTTCTCACCAAGCACGCCGACGGTTTCTGCCTTTGGGACACCAAGACGACCGAACGAAAAGTGACCAACAGCCCGTTGGGCAAGGATGTCCTGGCTGCGGTGCGCGAGTCGTGCGACAAGCACGGTCTGAAGCTCGCCCTCTACTCCTGCGAGGGAGACTGGACGTGGCCGGGCGCAGTTGACGGTGGGACAAGTTGGCCGGGCGGAGGCGACCCGGAGGCGGTGAAGGGCTCGAATCCCCAGGCGAAGATGGCCCAGCTACAGGAACTGCTTACCGGATACGGCCCGGTCGAGTTCCTGTGGTTCGACGCCGCGGCGGGCACCGGCGGGCTGGACCACAAGGCGACGGCCGCGTTTGTCAAGAGCCTCCAGCCCGGCTGCTTCGTCGGCTTCAACCACGGCCAGCCGGCAGGCGACTTGCGACTCGGCGAGATGGGCAGGCCCACGCCGTTGGACGATCCCAGCGGGGCCGGCGTCGGCGCGAAGCAGAAGGAGACCTCGGAGTACAAGGGGTATCTGGCGGCCGAGTTCACGATGCCGATCCTGGCCGGTCGAAAGTCGGGCCGCTGGTTCTACACCAACCCCGAGGATGACAACAGGGCTATGCCGGCCGAAGAGGTATTCCCGCTCTACAGGGAGGCCGTGAAGGTGGGCAACATCTTTTCCCTGGCCGTCGGCCCCGACCGCGCCGGTCGGCTGCGCAAGATTGATGTGAAGACGCTCCGCGAGGTGGGCAAGCTGATTCGGGCGCAACCGACGGACGGATCCCGCTAGCGGAATCGGCAGCGCAGGGGCAAGAATGTGAACTCGCTCGAGCCCGGTCCGCGTGATGCGTATGCGAGTTGGGAAGGAGACGTGCGATGCCGAAGGAAGTCAGACTCATCGCTCCCGACCAGTTCGGCCTCGTCCAGTACGACCTGCCTGAGCTGGGAGAGAAGCAGGTGCGCGTAAGCTCTCTGTTCGGTGGCGCCAAGCACGGCACAGAGCTTGCCTGCATCAAGGGCTACGCCCGCCAGCGCGGCAGGTTTGACGAAAAGCTCGGCGTTTTCGTCAAGCCCGATGGCCCGACGGGGGACTTCTCTCCCATGGCAGTCGGGAACATGTTCGTCGGCGAGGTGACCGAGGTCGGCGAAGGCGTGGACAACATCGCGGGCGGCGACCGAGTGCTTGGCTATGGCGGCTTCCGCGAGGTGCACACCGTTGCCGCCCGAGGGCTCCGGAAGATGCCGGAGGGTTTGTCGTGGAAGTCGGCCGTATGCCTGGACCCTGCGGACTTCGCCATGGCGGCCGTTCGGGACGGCAACGTGCGAGTGGGCGACGCAGTGGCGGTCTTCGGCATGGGGGCGATAGGTCTCATGGCGGTGCAGATAGCGAAGCTGTCGGG
>DAOVRD010000018.1 GCA_030628375.1 Planctomycetota bacterium | reverse complement strand
CTGCCTTCAACCGGGAACTGGTCCAACGGCTCCGTGCTATGTCCCTGGAGGACAACTTCGGACTCTCCGACTGGCTGGACGGCCTGGCAAAAGAAGGCGCCGCTTCCGCCGCCAGGTCCCGCACGGCGCTTCAGGAGGTGCTCGAATGCGCCCTTCTGTACTACCGGGACCTCGCGCTGGCTGCCGCGGCGAGGGGGGGAACGGCGGAACTGTGCAACCGAGCCGGGGAGGACGGGATAAAGGAGCTGGCCAGTGGCGTCGAGCCGGACGCCTTTGTGGAGGACGCTGAGCTGGTGCTTGAGACGATCGAGGGCATCGGCGCCAACGCCAATCGCCGGCTGGCGCTGGATCGTCTCTTCACGGGACTGGCTCGCCGCCGCGGGACCGCGAGTTAGAGGAGCACATGGAGGGAACGGTCACGAGGGTACGTTCGGTTCTCTGCGAGGTGGACTCGGGCGACAGGACCTACACCTGCAAGGCCCGGGGCCGCCTGGTGGAGAGCGACACGGGAGAATCGAAGCCGGTGGCGGTGGGTGACCGAGTTGTCTTCACCCCTACGGAAGAGGGCGAAGGCGTCGTTGAGAAAGTCCTGCCCCGCCGCACCAAGCTCTCGCGCAAGTCGCCCCGCGATCGCAGGACCGAGCACGTAATCGTAACCAACGTGGACCAACTCCTCATCGTGGCCTCGGTGCGGGAGCCCCCCCTGACGCCGGGCATCATTGATCGCTACGTCATCGCCGGCGAGGCCGGCGGCCTGTCACCCGTAGTCTGCATCAACAAGATTGACCTGGCCCAGGACCCATCCGAGTACGCTGACGTGGCACGGATGTACCGGGAGATTGACTACACCGTTCTGCTGACGAGCGCCAGGACGGAAGCCGGCCTGGACTCCCTCAAAGAGGTGATGCGCGACCGGAGCACCGTCCTTGCGGGGCACAGCGGCACCGGCAAATCCACCCTGATCAACGCCATCCAGCCCGGGCTCAGGCTCAGGACCGCGCCGGTCGGCTGGAAAGGCCGCCATACCACCAGCAGCGTCTCGCTGCTGAAGCTGGACTTCGGCGGTTATGTGGTGGACACGCCCGGCATAAGGGAGTTCACGCTCTGGGAGATCGAGAAGCGTGACGTGGGGCAGTTCTTTCCCCTCATATGGGAGCTGTCCGACGACTGCCGGATGCCGGACTGTCTGCACACCCACGAGCCGGGCTGTGCCGTGAAGAGAGCGATTGAAACCGGGGAGTTGCTTCAAGCGCGTTACGACAGTTACGTGAGAATCGTCGAGACTATCGAGGAGGAGCGCGTGCCCAGGGACACCGACGTCGAGGTGCCCGAGGAACAGATCGCCAGGCAGAAGCGCAAGCCCAGCAGGCGCAAGCATAAGCAGGATATGCGCCGAATCCTCGGCCGCGAGCAGGAGGCGGAAGAAGAAGAGGAGGAAGACGAAGGCTACTCGTGAAGCGCCGCTTTCACGCCTCAATGTACAGCCGGTTTTCCACGATGTACTGGCGCACCGGCTCGGGAACCATATCTCGGATGGATTTGCCCGCCCTCACGCGTTCCCTGATCTCGGTGGCCGATATGTCGAGCAGCGGGGCGTCAACCTTCAGCCGTTCGATCTGGCTGGCCACCTCCTGGCCGAACAGCCGAGCGATCCTGTCCAGTGCTTCCGAGACGGCGTAGCCCGGACGGTCAAGGGCAATGATCTGCACCTCGCGAACCAGCTCTGCGGCGCGCCACCAGCGATGGATGTCGTGCAGGCTGTCGCCGCCGACGATGAGGAACAGTTGCGCCTCACGCTCGACCGTTTCGCGCAGTTGCCGGACGGTCATGAGGGTGTAGGAGGGGCCCTGCCGCTCCAGCTCCAAAGCGCTGGCCTGGAAAGCCGGGTTGCCTTCGATGGCCAGCTCGAGCATGCGCATCCGATGCTCGTCGGACGCCAGCGGCTCGTCGGGTTTGTGCGGCGGAAATTTCGCGGGCACGAAGAGGATCCGGTCGAGGCGGCGTTGTGAGCGGGCGTGCTCGGCCAGGATCAAATGAGCCAAATGGACCGGGTTGAATGAACCCCCGAAGATGCCGATGTTGGCCATCACTTCTTCCCCGACAGCGCGGCTATGGCCTGCAGTCTCGCCAGCAGCGACGGCGCCGAATCTATGTGGAGCATGCTGGCGGCGTCGGACAGGGCCCTGTCGGGGTCGGGATGGACTTCCAGGAACACGCCGTCCGCGCCTGCCGCCACCGCCGCGGCCGCCAGCGCAGGCACCATCCCTCGTTCCCCTCCGCTCTCCGTTCCCAGGCCGCTCGGTTGCTGCGTTGAATGCGTGGCGTCGAACAGCACCGGATAGCCGATGGCCCTCATGCGGATGATCGAACGCATGTCGGCTACCAGGTCGTGGTATCCGAAGCACGTGCCGCGCTCGCACAGCAATATGCGGTTGTTGCCCGTCAGCCTGATCTTTTCGGCCGCCCACTTCATGTCGAAGGGCGCCATGAACTGGCCTTTCTTCAGGTTGATGGGCAGGCCCGTCCGGGCCGCCGCCACCAGCAGGTCGGTCTGGCGGCACAGGAACGCGGGGATCTGCAACAGGTCCACCACTTCCGCCACCGGCGCGGCCTGGTCGGGCACGTGGATGTCCGTCAGCACCGGCACCTGGACCTGCTCTTTGACCTGCCCAAGCGCTTTGAGGCCCGCGTCGAGCCCCGGGCCGCGGAACGACGACATGCTCGTGCGGTTCGCCTTGTCGAAGGACGCTTTGAACACGTAAGGCAGCCCAAGCTCCGCACATATTTCCTTCATGCGGCCCGCTACGTCAATGCATAACTGCGGGCTCTCGATAACGCACGGCCCGGCCACGACCAGCAGAGGCAGGTTGTCCCCGAGCGCAATGGCGTCCGTTATGTTCAATTGCACCGCCGCGCCGTCCCCCTTTCCAGTGGAAAGACCAACTGTGCGCATGTCGCCGCCGACGCCAGCAGGATACCAAATAGCTTGACAGCGGTCAAACTTTCTGTTAACTTACAGCCAAAGGCGGCGTTGCCACAGGGCGCCTTTTGTGTTTCCCCTCCCCGATCCTAACTTGTTTGTCCAAAGGTGATTATGACGACCGTCTCCGGGAAGCAAAGGCTCGACGAACTGCTGGAGAACGAGCTTGGACGCGACAACTTCGACGAATTGGGCCAGTGTATGTATGGCACCTACGCCAGCGTTGACGTGGCCGACAGACGCATCAAGACAATCCAGGCCGAGCTGGAAGGCGCTTCCGGCGAAGAGCAACGATGCCTTGCGGAGAAGGTGGGCATCCTGCATCTGGCCAGGGGCAACTGCGCGGCCGCCGCGGAGACACTGTGGCCTGTTCGAGGCCGCAAGACGGCGTGCCATTTCCTCGGGCGGGCGTACTTGTGCCTGGGGCGGGAACGGGAGGCCATGGAGTGGCTGGAGAAGGGACGATGCGGCGATGACGACCTGGGCACTGATGTGCTCATGGTCGCCGCCCACTGCAACCTGCGCGAGCATCAGGAGGCCGAGAAGATTCTCCAGAAGCATGCGGGCCGCGATGACGAGCCGGCCGACCTGCTCTGCGCAAGGGGTCGGGTCGCAGAAACCGCCGGGGAGTACCGGCAGGCCATGGAGTGCTACGAGTCGGCGCTGGAAAAGGAGCCTGAGCACGCCGAGAGCCTGTTCCGACTGGCAGTGAACTGCGATCTGAACGGCGAGGATGAGCGTGCCATGGAACTCTACCGCCGCTGCGCCGACCTTCGCCCGACCTTTGTGGGAGCGCTGATCAACCTCGGTGTGTTGTACGAGGATCACGAGTCGTACTACGAAGCTATCAACTGCTATAGGCGCGTGTTGGCCATAGATCCGGGACACAAGCAGGCGCAGCTCTACCTCAAGGACGCCGAGTCCTCGCTGACGATGCGCATAGATGTGACGAAGCCCCGTCGTCTGCGGGCCATGCATGAGTTGTTCGGCCTGCCCGAGGGGGATTTGCAGGGGGCAGGGGTGGAATCACGAAGCGACCTGGCCCCTGAGCAACTGCTGGGCAACAGCGAGATGCAGCAACTGCTGACGCGCTATGGCGCGGGAAGCGGCGCGTCCGCCGGCGCCGAGAGCAAGGGGACTGCGTTCTCGGCAGGAGAGGACATGCCGGTGCAGGAGAAACTGAGTGTGTCTGTGGATGAGCTGGAGTTTTCGACGCGTGCCCGCAGATGCGTGGAGCGGCTGGGGGTGAAGACTGTCGGTCAACTGATCCAACTGGGCAAGAAGCAATTGCTGGCGACGGCCAACTTCGGTTCCACCAGCCTGAAGGAAGTCGAGGACAAACTGGCCGCGCTCGGGCTCTCGCTCAAGGGCGACTGATTGGGGATGATTGATTTCCTCCAGGGCAAGCTCGTCTCGAAAAGCCCTGGTTCTGTCACCGTCCAAGTAGGCGGAATCGGCCTCCGCGTTCGCGTTCCCCTCTCCACCTACGAGGCCCTTCCCGGAGTGGGCCGGCAGGCCGTGCTGCTGACGCACCTCCACGTGCGTGAAGACGAGCTGAGCCTCTACGGGTTTGCCACCGAACTGGAACGCGACCTGTTCAAGATGCTGCTGGGCGTCAGCAAGATCGGCCCCGTGGTGGCGATGGGCGTCTTGAGCAGTTGCTTGCCGGCGCAGTTCAAGCGCTACATCCTGGATGAGGATGTGGACGCGCTCAGGACCATGGTCAAGGGCATTGGGACCAAGACCGCGCGGCGCCTGATCGTCGAGCTGCAGGGGGCCATGAAGCACCTGGCGGTCGAGCCGTTGGCGGCGCCGGCGGGCCAGGCCGCACGGGACGCGGTTCAGGCGCTGGTAGCGCTTGGCGAATCGCGCGTGGCGGCCGAGAGGTCCGTCCAGGCGGCTCTGGAGAAGCTCGGCCCCGATGCCGACCGGCAGAAACTGATGGAAGAGGCGCTGTCCCAGTGAGCCCGCACATTCGCTACGCTATTGGTGCCCGATGCCAGCGATGAAAGACCAGAGCATATATTCCGGCTTCCCCCAGGACGACGAGCGCGCCCTGGACAGCATGCTGCGGCCGCGTGTTTTCGCCGAGTTCGTCGGCCGCCCCAACACCGTGGAGAATCTGAAGACCTGGATCCAGGGAGCCAGGCTGCGAGGCGAGAGCCTGGACCACATCCTGTTCAGCGGGCCGCCCGGCCTGGGCAAGACGACTCTGGCCTACATCATCGCCAACGAACTCGAGGTGAGCATCAAGCCCACCAGCGGCCCTGCCCTGACCAGGCCGCGCGATCTTGTGGGCCTGCTGACGAACCTGCGCACCGGCGACATCCTGTTCATTGACGAAATCCACCGGCTTGACGTCCGCGTCGAGGAGTACCTCTACACCGCAATGGAGGACTTCTTCGTCTCCATTATCGTTGACTCCGGCGTCCACGGTCGCTCCATCAAGATCGACTTGAAGCGGTACACTCTGATCGGGGCGACCACCCGCGAAGGCCTGCTTTCGCCGCCGCTGCGGAGCCGCTTCCAGATAATGGAGCGGCTGGATTTCTACACCCCGGAAGAGCTGAAGCGCATCCTGCTGAAGAGCGCCGGCGTCCTCGGCATCGAAATCAACGACGAATCGGCCGAGTTGATCGCCGGCCGTTCTCGGGGGACTCCCCGCATCGCCAATCGGCTCCTGCGCCGCATCCGCGACGTGGCACAGGCCGGCGGAAGCTCAACCGTCACGGTGCAGACCGCCCGCGAAGGCCTGCGCCGGGTCGGCGTGGATAAGATGGGACTGTCGGAAATGGACCGCCGAATCCTCCAGGTGCTGGCACGCAACAGCGGGCGGCCCGTCGGTTTGAAGACGATTGCCGCAGTGGTGGGCGAGCAGGAAGACACCATCGAGGATGTCTACGAGCCGTTCCTCATCCGTCAGGGCCTGCTGGAACGAACGGCGCGCGGGCGTGCCGCCACTGCCGAGGGACTCCAGGTGGTCCGGAACCATCTGGAGGGAGAAGAGAAGGGCTCGGCTCAGGGCGAACTCTTCTGAGCCGGCCGGCCATTGGCGTGCCTGACCTCTACCGGCGATGGACATCCTTCTTCACATCTGCTGCGCGGCCTGCGCCATCGGACCCTGTGAGCAGTTGACCGGCCAGGGCCACGATGTGACGGGCTGCTTCACCAACCCCAACATCCATCCCTTCATCGAGTTTCGTCGGCGCAAGAAGGCCTTGAAGGTCTGGCAGGAGCGTGTGCCTATCGCCGTCGTGTATGAGGAAGAGTACGGACTGAAGGCTTACCTTGATTCGGTCCGCTGGTCGGGCGCCGACGCAGCGGTGCGTTGCGGCGATTGCTACCGCCTGCGGCTCGAACGCACGGCGCGGGAAGCCGGCCGGCTGGGCTTTGCGGCGTTCAGCACCACCTTGCTGGCCAGCGAAGAGCAGGACCACGCCCTGGTCAAGCGCGTCGGCGAGGAAGTGGCAGGGCGGGCGGGCGTTGAGTTCTTCTACGCCGACTGGCGCGCGATGGCCCCCGAGAACCACCGACGCGCAAAGGAGATGGGCCTCTACTTGCAGAACTACTGTGGCTGTGTCTTCAGCGAGTGGGAAAGATTCAGAAACACCACCCGCCACGCCTATCGCGGCTCCGGCCCGGCGCCCTGCGGATCGGCGCCGCCCTGCGGATCGGCGCCGCGCTGGCGCTGCTGCTGGCCGTGGCCGGTCCGGCGGCCGTCTTGCTGTCCGGCCGCCGCTATGCCGGACGGGCGCCCACAATGGCCTTCCCGCCGGCGCCCCACGCCATAAGCGCACCGTCACACGTCAAGGTCGTCGTGGCGAGATCGGGCGGCGAACTCTCGGTCGCGTGTCCGGGCGGGGGCTCCTGGTACGCCGACGCGGAAGGGGAGCGGACCCTCATCGCCACTGGCTCCGGGCCGTGGCTGGCGGGCTGCGAAGGCGGCCGCCTGATGCTCGACAAGAAGGGGCAAGCTGCCACGGCGATTGAGCTGTACTGCGCCGACGACGTGTTCAAACTGGGACGGCGCACTTACCGCGGCCGGCTGCGCATCAGCGCCCGTTCCCAGGGGGGCATCATCGCCACGAACATCGTCCCGCCCGCCGACTACCTCCGCAGCGTGGTCGGCAGCGAGCTGTATGAGGACTGGCCCCTGGACACGCTGATGGCCCAGGCCGTCGCCGCCCGGACGTTCATGCTCTGCGCGCTGGCTGCGAAAGGCTACATGAGCGCTGCCGACATGGCCTACCGCGGCGTCGAAGCGGAATGCCGTTCCGCCGACCTCGCCGTGGGACTGACTGACGGCATCATCCTCACCTACGATGAACGGATCCTCCCCGCCTACTTCCACAGCACCTGCGGCGGGCATACGGCGCCGGCCGACAAGGCCTTCGCGGAGGAGCCGATCGGACCGCTGCAAGGAGTGCCGTGTGAGTGGTGCTGGCAGAGCCCCACCCACAGGTGGAGGGCGCGGATACCGGGTTACCGGATTCGCCGGGCGCTGCGTGAGCGCGGACTGGGTTTGGAAAGTCCGCTTGCGCGCGTGGTTGCCGTTTCGCCGGTGGGGACCGAGCCGGACGGGTATGCCCGGTTCGTGGACGTCGTATGGTCGCCGGCGGCGGACGGGCCGATTCGGATGGGCGCCAATGCGTTTCGGCGCGCGGTGGGTTCGCGCTTGCTCAGAAGCGCCTGCTTCACTGTGCGGGCGGATGGCAGCCGGTTCGTGTTCGACGGGCGGGGGCACGGTCACGGCGTGGGGATGTGCCAGTGGGGAGCGCACGGACTGGCCGAGGCCGGCGGGACCTGGCGAGATATCCTCAACCACTACTACCCCGGCGCCGCAATACAAAAGACCCGCTGAGGGCCGGCCCGGCCCCGCTTGAAGCCGGCAAGAAACGGCTGTGGGACACGGATCAACACGGATTCTCACCGATCAAATACCTTCCGCCTGATCTCGACTTCCCTGCCGAAGTTTATGAGCAAGCCCGATGATCTTCTCCGTAAGGTCGGCGTGTTTCATATCGGCCTTCATCCCTGGCCGCCGTACGGCGGCCGTGCAAATCCGTGTCTGACAGTCGTGACGCCGGTCCGTTCGGGACACGGATCAAGACGGATTTTCACCGATCAAATACCTTCCGCCTGATTTCGATTTCCCTGCCGAAGTTTATGAGCAAGCCTACCTCAATCCCCGTCGCCTTGAGGTAATTGACCAGTTGAACTTCGTGCACCGCCTGCAAAGCACTCAGCGCTTTCACCTCGACGATGACCTTATCCTCTACCAGCAGGTCCGCAACATAGTCCCCCACAAGCTCTCCCTTATATCGCACCTGCACCGCGTACTGTTGCTGCACGCGGAGGCCTGCCTTGCGCAGCTCGATACACAGCGCGTTCTCATAGACCTTCTCCAGGAAACCGTACCCCAGGGCGTTGTAGACCGCATAGGCAGCTCCGATGATCTTCTCCGTAAGGTCGGCGTATTTCATATCCGCTTTCATCTGTGTAAATCCGTGTCTAACAGTCGTGACGCCGGCCCCGCTTGAAGCTGGCAGAAAACGACTTCGGGACACGGATCAACACGGATTCTCACCGATCAAATACCTTCCGCCGGCCTTCGTGGTGACGAAGAGGGTTGAGGAGGTTGTGGGAGCCCACGGCGGGTGTGTGGCGCGATATGCACGGTCAAGGCGGGCCGCCGCGCGTCACTGCTCTGCGCTTTCGTCTGTGCTTTCTTCCTTTTCCCGCTCGCCGGTGCCGCGCAGGCTGGCCTCTACGCCCCCTTCGGCGTCTCCTTCGATGGAGCCGATCTGAATGTCCAGATTCTCACGCCGTTCGATCTTGGCCAGCGCGCCGTCGCGCATCCACACGATGCGGTCCGATGCGCTGAGCATCTTGATGTCGTGGGTGGCGGTGATGATGGTGACGTGTTCCTTCCTGTTCATCTCGCCCAGCAGTTGGATAATCTCCTTGCCGGTGGCCAGGTCGAGGTTGCCGGTGGGTTCGTCGGCCAGGATGATGCTTGGGGAGTTGGCCATGGCTCTGGCGATGGCGACACGCTGCTGCTGCCCGCCGGAGAGTTCGAAGGGCTTGTGGTCGTAGCGGTCGGCCAGACCCACCTGGTCCAGCAGGTCCATGCCTTTATTGCGCGCCTCGTCGGTGGTCAGTCCGGCGAACGTCATGGGCAGGGTCACGTTCTCGAGGGCGGACATGACGGGAATGAGGTTAAAGGTCTGGAAGATATAGCCGATCTTGCGGCAGCGCAGCCAGGCCAGCTCGTAGGCGTCCAGTTGCGCCACGTCCACTTCGTCAATGTAGACCTGGCCGCTGGTGGGTTTGTCCAGAGCGCCGACCATATTGAACAGCGTAGTCTTGCCGCTGCCGCTGGGTCCCATAATGCTGATGTACTCGCCCGCCTCGATTTCCACGGTGATGCCTTTGAGGGCGTGCACTTCCACCTTGCCCATCTTGTAGACCTTCTTCACGTCCTTGGTCCGCACCACCACCTGCTGGGCGATTTCGGTTTCTGTGGTCGCTGTTCCCGCCAATGCTCTGACCTCCTTCTATAGCTGCGCCAGGGGACCAGGCCCCCCGGGACTGTATTCTAGGCCTCGGCCCGCATTGCCTGGACCGGCTCCATGCGGGCCGCCCGAATCGCCGGGTAGATCGCTGCGATGACGCTCAGCACAATGCCGGTGCCCAGCGCCACCCCGACCCAACCCAGCAGCGTCGCGGCGGGGAAATAGCGCAGGCTCAGCCAGAATCCCTCGCCGGTCTGAACGTCCTTCACGTGGAAGGTGAACAGCGCGCGGACAAAGGACAGGGAGAAGCCGATCAGCGCTCCCGCCACCGATCCGACCACGCCCTGCAGCGACGATTCGATAAGGAACAGCTTCACCACGAACATGTCCAGCGCACCCAGGCACTTCATGGTGCCGATCTCGCGGAACCGCTCGGTCACGCTCATCAGCATGGCGTTGCTGATGCCGACCACGCAGACCAGCAGGCTCAGAGTCACCAGCCAGGTGCCGCGCATATCGCCAGTTTCCACCTTCTTGCCGACGGCACGGGCGATCAGCCGCACAAGGAGGCCAGTGGTTTCCCTTTCCTTTTCCCCGGCGGCCTGGGTCGTCTGGCCGCGCAGCAACCAGGAGATGACGTCCACGTCCTGGGCTGAGCTGGCGTCCACGGCGTACCACGCGACCGTGCCATCGCCCACCTGCCACATCCAGCCCAGCGGGCGTCCGCCGGAGCTGGCCAGGGCCCGGGCTTTCGGTTTGCCGGAGGTCTCGAGGAATGCGGCCCCGGGATGATTCTGCCAGAGCACCTGGGCAAATTCCTGCCCCGGCTCTATGTCGGCGCCTTCCGCCGAGAACGAGCCGCTGCCCGGCGACGCAGGCAGCAGGCGGGCCAACGGCATCTGCTCGGGGGCGGGCCGGTCCTGAAGGCCTTCGGCGCCGTAAGCCACCAGCAGCCCGCCTCCGCGCACGAAGTCCCCGATCAGACGGGGCACCGGTTCGACCGACACCACGTCCGGAAAACCTGCCAGGAGCATCACGTGGGGCGGGTTCTCGCCCTCGAGCGTTTCCGCGATGGCATCGGCGTCGGCCGGCACCGGCAGGGAACGGAAGGCCTCCTCGCCATCCAGGAAATGGCGGATGCGCATTCCCGGCGTGACATGCTCGACGCTGGTCGCTGCTCGCTCCTGCTCGACGATGGCACACTGGATGCGCTGGCGACCGCTGGCGATTGCTTCTGCTTCCAGGACGTCCTGCACGAGTCCGTATAGCTCGTCCGATGGTTCCACGCTGCGGAGACTCCTGTCGAACACGCTGCTGGTCCAGACGGACATCAGGAAGGCGATGGCCAGCACGATGCCGCTCATCGTGATCACGGAGCGCCAGAGCCGGATCTTGATGCCTTTCCAGGCTATCTCGAAGGCCTTGCTGAGGGGCAGCACGATCTGCTTCCCGATCTTCTGTTGTCGCCGGGTCGTGTCGTCCTGCACAGTCGGCCTCCGACACTGGGGACTCAGGCGCCCGCGTCCGCGCTGCGCTCGTGTGTGTCCTCGATGAGCAGTCCGATGATGGAACGTCCCGCCAGGGTTCGCATGAAGGCCCCTATCGAGACCTCCGCTTCACGGTGGTTCAGTTTAAACCTTTCTGCGAACTTATCAACTATATCCCTGACCGTATGCGTTCCATCGCAAAGTTCTATTACGAAACTGCCAAGCTCGTCAAGTGCAACCGGCTTGTAGGGGGGCAGGCGGAAGAACCGGGAAACCGTCCTCATCATGGCCGTATCGCGCCTGGGAATGCGCAGTATGACGGTCCCGTCCTCGCCCCGCTCCATCCTGACCCGCCGATTGAGGGCGGGCTTTGCGGAGAGGGATCGCTCCCTGTCAAGGCTCAGGAGCTGCGACTTTTTCCTCTTGAACAGTCCCATCGTGTCCCATTCCGGCCTTCAGACGTTCTCGCAGCACCTGAACCCTTCGATGGCCTGCGCAAGCACGTCCGCTTGCCCTTTGGGGCCGTCGAAGCAGCAGATGAAGAGCCTGTTCGTGTCCTCGCAGTGCCAGCAGGCTCCGCGCACGACCCTGGGGCGCCCCAGGAGGCGCAGGGGGTTGACCAGAAGCCAGACCCGGCCCTCTATCCGGATGCCCGGGTGGCTCCTGACGGCCGCTGAGTGCATGCTGAAGGAGCGCCGCTTGAGCGACTTTGCGTAGAACTGCTCGAACCATTGCGCCAGGTCCGTCCCGGCCAGCAGCATCTCGGCCAGGCTGGCGCGGACGAATTCGAGGCGCATGAGGCCTTTGGCGAATAGCATGCGGATGCAGCCGCTTTGCAGGCTCTGCCTGGCCAGCGGCAGATCTGCGGGGCTTCTGAACTCGACGTCGAAGAACCGCCACAGGTGCGTCCCGTTGTCGGGGTGATCCCTGAGCGAAGAGAAGACGGTCCGGCCCAGGCCCTTGAGCGGCTCGGCGGGGCTGCCCAGCAGTTGCACGTGCACGGCACGGCTGCACTGCGTGCAGCGGCTCATCATTGCCACCGCCTGCTGATCGGCCACCCAGCGGTAGCACTCCACATCCTTCCCGATTGGTGAGGCCAGATGGAGATCGCGCTGGACCGAGAGCGAAGTGCCGTCCTTCTTTGCCTTCTTGCGGAGCCGGGCCAGGTAAGTGTTGACCGTGCTGGATGGCGAGTATGCTTCCCGGCTGAGGTCCCAGCGCATCTCCAGGCGGACGGAAGCATCGTCGGCCAGCCTGATATGGCCCTTGCGGTAGTCCCCTTGTGTGAATACCAGGTTCCAGGTTGAGGGAACCGTCAGATTGATACCTTGCCACCCGAAAGCCGTGAAGCCCCCTTCAGCAGCCGATGCCCGGTCGGGAACCATGGGCCTCAACCCATCAGTTCCATCACGGCCTCGTCCTCGGTCTGTGCGATGCCGAACATCTTGTCGAATCGCATTATCTTGAATATCTCATAGATGCTCTCTTCGATATTGCAGAGCCTGAGCTGGCCGTCGGCGGCCTTGACCTTCTTGAGGAGACTGACCAGCTTGCCCATGACGGCGCTGCTCATATAGGTGACGTTGGCGAAGTTGAGCACGATCTTGCCGAGCCCATGCTGATCCACCAGAGCGTCCAGTTCGTCACCGAGTTGCTGGACGTTGGACTGGTCCAGGATGCGCGACATGACAAAGCTGACTATCGCCACGTCATTCTGCTTGTGAATCCTGAGCAGAGCATCCTCTGCGGTCTTGATCTCGTCCACCTCCACGACCTGCTCTTCGTTGCCGGTCGCCCGGGTGTCGGTGGCCCTCTGCAGCCGAATGACGGCCCCGCACTTCGGACAGCGCCCCTTGCGGCCGATCAGGCTGCTATCGGTTACTTGCAGTTTCTGTCCGCACTTCTGGCACTTTATGACGATCCCCTCTGCCATTTCTCCGTGTCTCCCACAGAGCCGATAGGTGTGTATTGCCCAGGCCTATTGTAAGTATCTTCCGATGACTATGTCTAGTCTATTCTTGGCTTCCGGTGCGATCTGATCGGGCGCGGTCACAAGGGCGTCCCTCAGGGCGTGCTGGCACGGGCAGGAGCGTTCGGGCGCGAGCGCCGGCACCAGGGCCCTCAGCAGCTCCTGGGCGGCGCCTGCATTGCGCCGCAGGTTCTCAAGAAGCATCTCCACCGAGACCTCCTCCTGGGTCTCGTGCCAGCAATCAAAGTCCGTCACCAGGGCCAGTGTAGCGTAACACATCTCGGCCTCGCGGGCAAGCTTTGCCTCGGGCAGGTTTGTCATGCCGATGACGGTCACCCCCCAGGAGCGGTATAGCTGCGACTCGGCCCGCGTGGAGAAGGCCGGACCCTCGATGCACAGATATGTGCCCTCCGGCCACACGGTCGCTCCGCACGACTGCCCCGCGTCCCTCAATGCCGCATGCAACTGGGGGCAGACGGGCCGGGCGAACGCAATGTGAGCGACCACTCCATCGCCGAAAAACGTGTCCGCCCGCCCGCGGGTGCGATCAATGAACTGATCCGGCAGGACAATGTGAAGCGGGCGGATCTCCTCCCTCATGCTGCCGACGGCCGAGACGGCGACCAGACGCTCAACGCCCAGTTTCTTGAAACCGTAGACGTTCGCCCGGAAGTTCACCTCGCCGGGCATGATGGTGTGAGCCCGGCCGTGGCGCGCCAGGAACACCACCGGCCTTCCTGCCAGCTTCCCGGCGACGTAACGGTCGGAGGGCGCGCCGAACGGAGTGCGGACTCCGATCTCGTCCTCTACCTCCATGCCTTCCATCTGGTAGAGTCCGCTGCCGCCCATAATGCCCAGTGCACCTGCCGTCTGCATCGCGTCTCGCTGCCCAGAAAAGGCCCGAAGGCTGCCCCGCCGCCGCCATTGCTAACGGCCCGCATTGTAACTGTTTGCATACGGCAGTCAAGCCCCGATGCACTTAGAGGCATTCGCGATCTTAGCCTCTGGCAGGCAATTGTGGGCTCCCGCGCAAAGCGGAGCGTCCTTAGTCCGGCGCGGGGGCTGGGATATTCCTTGCCTCTGGACACCCCGCGCTCACGCGCGGGGCTAAGCAGATGGCGCCCGCACGCGGCGGGCTTATACACAGGCCGGCAGGCCAGTACTTGCCGAGAGAGAAAAAACGCTGGGGTGAAATGGCGACCGGCCAATCACAGAAGCCCTCCTGGGTCCCTGAGACGACCCGAATCTGGGGTAAGAACATTCTACTGTCTCTGCTAAAGCAACACCTCCTCAACAGTTACCATCAAAGCAAATGGCTCCACTTAAGGGAGAGGGGGGCCGTGCGTCTCCAACACCGCCTGATGTACACTGCCTGGTGTGAATACGGTACTTAATTTGGTGGAGTTTCAAGGCCGAACTTCCGGGTAGGGCCGTCCCGGCCCTGGGTGGCAGCGCCGCGGCGGGGGGAAAATGGGGACTGGCATCCCCGAGCCACGCGAGGGGTGCCTGTATCCCATTTTCCCATAACGCGCCTTAGGGCCGTGTTCGGGACGCGCAATGGCCGCGCCCGCCGGGCCTCCGGCTGCAAGAAGGACTTGAACACCTGACCGGCTGGCGTTATAATGCCGCTGCAATCGAGAGCTTGGGTTTGCGTGTGTGATCGGGCAGCCTCTGGCGAGGTAGCCAGCGAAAGGAGGTGAGGGGCGTTTTTGTGCCGGCGTCGCAGCGGGTTGTGCCTTGACTGTAATGCACAGGTGCGGTTGCCGGCTCACGAGAGTGTGCGTTTGCGAAGGTGCATGACACTGCATGTGGAGGGAGTTGATGAAGAAAGGGCTGATCGCCGCGATAGTGGTCGTTATCGTTGTAGTGATAATCATTGTGGTTAGCAAGGGGGATGAGGCCCCGGCGGCTCCGCCGACTCGGACCCCTGCTGTAGCACCTGGTGATGAGGTTCCGTCTGACATAATGGAGGCAGAGCGCCAGGCCGAGCAAGAGGCCATAAGGCGCATGCAGGAGGAGGCCGGCGACGTGGGCGGTCCTTAAGGGGTTTCGATTCTGGCTGACGTGTCGCCGCCAGCGGGCGGCGGCACTGGCAGCGTTGTGCGAAAAGCAGTGGTCGGGTTCTCGCGCCGCGCAGCATTCGGAAGCATGGCGGCGGGCGATGCGCAGGGATACATCCCCGGCGGGGCGGTGGTGCTCGTCCTGTTGCGACGGTGACGTGTGGGCAGGCTCTGCGACGCCGCCCCGGGTGGCGGATGCGACAACTGCTTGCGTTGAGGTCCGGCAGAGGCCAGGGCGGCCTCCTTGCAGCCCAGTGGGTCTGCTTTTGGTTGACATTGGGTGCGCGACGCAATATATTCGTGGACTGTCACGATCGGGCGCGTTGCTTCGCTTGAAGGGAGAAAACACTGATGAGTAGCCGCTGGCTTACGGGTGTGTTGTGTCTGCTGGCTGTCGTGGGACTTGCCATTTCAGCGGGGTGCAGCAACGCGTTCTCGGCCGAACGCAACCGTCGGCGCGCTTACGTTGTGCAGCGTGATCTGGACCGTATCATAGACGACGTGGACTGGATACTCGGTATGGACGAGCCGAGCATCATTTACGAGGACAGCTACCCTCCCTACGGGTCCGGAAGGTTGACCCGCTGATCGGCTGATCTCGCTTCGAGGCCGGCTGCGTCCTGTGGTTGAATCAGCGGGGACCTTCTGCTTCTCAGCCCCCGCCCGAGTTGTCCCAAGATCGTTCCCTTCCCTGTGGGGTCGCCGTCCGGGCGGGCTGGAAACTGCGACAACTGCGGTGCTCAGCTCCCCTGTTGACCGGCGATGTCCTGGAATGACCGCATGGGCCGTCGAATTGCTGAACAGTTCAAGCAGAAGGCCGCCGCGGTCTGCCCCATCATAGTCTACCCTGAGCCGGAGGACGCCCGCATCCTGGAGGCGGCCGGGCGCGTGGCCGCGGAGGGCATCGCCAGGCCCCTGCTGGTGGGCCGGCGCCAGGATCTGCCACAGAAGCTGGCTCCCGGCGTCGGTGCGGAACTCATCTGTGATTCGGAACGCCTGGCACAGTTCACTGACCAGTATGCCCGCCGACGCCACCTCAGCGACGCCGTGGCTGCCCGGCTCGTCCGGAAGCCCCTCATCTACGGCGCGATGATGGTCGCTCTGGGGCACGCTGATGGGATGGTGGCCGGCAAGAATCATCCTTCCGCGCTCGTTTTCCAGGCCGCGGTCGTGGCCATCGGTTACAGGGAAGGCATCCGCGCCCTCTCGACCTGCTTCATCATGGTGGTCCCGCGACTGGGAGGGCGCCGGGACGTGCCCCTTGTCTTTGCTGACTGCGCCCTCAACGTCGAGCCGGATGCGGAGGAGCTGGCCGCCATAGCGCTGGCCAGTGCGGAGAGCGCTCGCAGATTCCTCGGCGTCGTCCCTCGCGTGGCGATGCTCTCCTTCTCCACCCACGGCAGCGCCGGCCATGAGAAGGCGGTCCTGGTGCGCCGGGCGGCTGAGCTGGCAAACGACAGGATCAGGGATGGATTCGTCGAAGGCGAACTCCAACTCGACGCAGCGCTTGTGCCGGAAGTGGCACACGTCAAGCTCAAGCAACAGAGCGAGGTGGCCGGCCGCGCCAATGTCCTCATCTTCCCCGATCTGAACGCAGGCAATATCGGCTACAAGGCCGTCCAGTACCTGGGGGGAGCGCAGGCGATCGGCCCGATACTTCAGGGCCTGGCCAAACCCGTCTGCGACCTCTCGCGCGGCGCCAGCGTCGAGGATATCGTCGCCATAACCGCCGTGACGGCTCTGCAAGTGTGAGACATGAAGATACTGGTGATCAATGCCGGCAGTTCATCGCTGAAGTGCACGCTGTTCCAGATGCCCGAGCGGCGCGCCCTGGCGGACGGTGTGGTGGAGAAGATAGGCGAAGGAGACGCCTTCCTGTCCTTCTCGGCCGGCGCCACCGAGGTGCGGCAAAGCTGCGAAGCAGCCGACCATCCGGCCGCCCTCCAGGCCCTGGTGGGCTGTCTGCTGGATGAGCAGTCCGGCGTCCTGACGGATCTGAACGAGATAGCAGCGGTCGGGCACAGGGTCGTCCACGGCGGGGAAACGTCGCACAGCGCCCTCATAGATGAAGGCACGCTGCAGGTTATCCGTGAGAATTCGGTCCTGGCCCCCCTGCACAACCCGCCCAACCTGGCGGGCGTGGAGGCGGCCCTGCACATGATGCCCGGCAGACCGCAGGTGGCCGTCTTCGACACGGCGTTCCATACGTCCATGCCACCCCGGGCCTATCTGTACGCCATCCCCTATTCCTTGTACACCGAGCGCCACGTGCGGGCGTACGGCTTCCACGGAACGTCGCACCGTTACGTCACCGAACGCGCGGCTGACATCCTCCGGACCCCGGTGGATCGGGTCAACCTGATCACGCTCCACCTGGGCAACGGTTGCTCGGCGACCGCCGTAAAGAACGGGCGGTCGGTGGACACCAGCATGGGCATGACGCCTCTGGAAGGGTTGGTGATGGGCACGCGCAGCGGGGACGTGGACCCGGGGCTTTTCTACTTCCTGGCCGAGTGGCTGGACATGAGTCCCGCAGATGTCTACGACCTGCTCAACCGGGAAAGCGGCCTGACGGGCCTCAGCGGAGTGAGCAACGACGTGCGGGAGATACTGGCGGCCGAGTCGGCCGGCGACCGGCGGGCGAAGATAGCCCTGGACCTGTTCGCTTACCGCCTCAGGAAGTACATCGGCGCCTACTTCGCCGTGCTCGGGCGCGTGGACGGCCTGGTCTTTACCGCCGGCATAGGCGAGAACTGCGCCGATCTTCGGCGCCGCGCCTGCGAAGGACTGGAGGGGCTGGGCGTAGTCCTGGACGAGGCCAAGAATGCCGCGGCGGTGGGCAGGGAGGCCGTCATCAGCAGCGATGATTCAGCCACAGCCGTGCTGGTCGTGCCGACCAACGAGGCGCTTCAGATCGCCGTCGAGACCTACGATGTCGCAGGGGGGACAGAGCCGCAATGAAGATCGTCATGTTCGAAGACGCCGACTTCCACCTTCTCTATCCCCTGACGTACCTCAGGCCGGTCTTCGAGCTGCGTTGCGGGGCCTTTACCCTTCGAGAGAAGGTCCGGAACAAGTTCCCGGACTGCGCCCTCCACCTGGAAACCAGGGAGGTGCTGGCCGACGTGGCCGCCGAGACCTACGGCCCCGACGCGGTGAACGGCGAGCGGCGGCTTGCCCCCGATGACGACGTGCTGCTGGTGAACGCCGGCGCGATCCTCACGTCGCCCGCCGATGCCTACCGAGCAAGGGAGCGAGTGGCAACGGCCCGGAACGGCTGCATCATCTGGGCCTATCTGACCAGTGGCACGGTTGGGGACATGGCTGCCGGTTCTGCGGCCGAGGCAGCCGCACGGGCCGCCGAACGGCTGGGCACGGACCTCTGCGACGACATCCTCATCAGATACCCCTGGGACCTGATAACGCACAACCCCTCGCAGATAGAGAGCGACTTCAACGCGGCTTTCGGCCCGGGGATCGAGGGCCATCTCGACCAACGCGCCGCCGTCTACGGGGACATGGAACAGCTCCACGTCGGAGAGGGCGCCCGGGTGGAGCCCTTTGTGTTTATTGACTGCCGTGAGGGTCCGGTCGTCATTGGGCCCGGCGCAGTTGTGCACGCGCATTCCAGCATACACGGACCGGCCTTCATCGGCCGGGACACCCGGTTGCTTGAGGCTCGCATTCGCGAGGGCACTTCCATCGGGCCGGCGTGCCGCGTTGGCGGCGAGGTGGAGGAGAGCATCATCCACGGTTACTCCAACAAGTATCACACCGGCTTCCTCGGCCACAGCTACGTGGGCGAGTGGGTGAACCTGGGCGCCCTGACCGCCAACAGCGACCTGAAGAACGACTACGGCACCGTTACCGTCTACCTGAACGGGCAGCCGGCGGACACCGGTTCGATGAAGGTCGGCTCGTTCATCGGGGACCACACCAAGACCAGCATCGGGACGCTCTTGAACACCGGCTCGGTCGTGGGCATAATGTGCATCCTGGTCGGCGGGGCGGGCGTTCTACCCAAGCACATCCCTTCCTTCTGCTGGTATCTGAACGGCAAGCGGAGCAAGGGGATGGGCCTTGGCGCGGCGTTGGACACCGCACGGGCGGCCATGAAGCGCCGCGGCGTGGAGTTGACGGGCGCCATGGAGGCGCTCATCAAGTACACGGAAGAACTGACCCGTCCGGAGAAGATGGCGCAAGTCAAGAGGGACAGGAAAAGGGCATTCCGGTAGGAGCCTTAGACAAGACGGATTCACCGCCGAGGACGCAGAGAACGCAGAGGTGAAAGAACGTGTTATGGAGCGGTTTCTTGGCTTTCTCGGCGTCCTCTGCGATCTCTGCGGTTAGTTCCGTTAGGCGTTCTTAGGTATCTGGTGCGAAAGGACGAGCATGGACAAGGAGAAGATACTGGCGAGGGTCTGCAAGGTTGTCGGCGATGTTCTTGGCGTTGACGTCACGGACGTAACCGCCGGCGCACGCTTCGTCGAGGACCTGGGCGCCGAGTCAATCCAGAGCGTCGAGTTGGTGGCCGCCTTCGAGGAAGAGTTCGACATCGAGATGGACGAGGATGCCGCCCTACAGGTGCGAACGGTGGCCACGGCCGTGGACTTCATCGCCGACACTATCGGGAAACAGTCCAGCGAGTGACGCGGCGGCGGCATCGGCACGCCGGTGCCCCGGCCGCTCTCAAGGAGGCAGAATGGACGTCGTCATCGTCAGGGATTACGAGGAAATGAGCGACCGCGCGGCGGCCATCGTCGTTCGCGCCATAAGGCAGAAACCGGATCTGGTGCTGGGTCTCGCGACGGGAAGCACGCCCGAGGGGCTATACCAGAGGCTGATCGAGGCGCATCGAAAGGACGGCCTGGACTTCTCCCGTGCCCGCTCGTTCAACCTGGACGAATACGTGGGCCTGGCGCCGGACCACGAGCAGAGCTATCGCCGCTTCATGAACGAGAAGCTGTTCGAGCACGTCAACATCAAGCCCGAGAACACCCACGTGCCCGACGGCCTCGCCAGGGGCCTGCTGCGCCACTGCGCGGAATACGAGGACATGATCCGCAACGCCGGCGGCATAGACCTCCAGGTGCTGGGCATCGGCCGGGACGGTCACGTCGCCTTCAACGAGCCCGGCACGTCGCTGGGCTCGCGCACGCACGTCACGGCGCTGACCCGGGAGACCATCGAGGACAACTCGCGCTTCTTCGACAGCCCGGACCAGGTGCCGCGGTTCGCCGTGACCCTGGGCATCGGCTCCATCCTGGAAGCCCGCAAGTGCATCGTGCTGGCCAGCGGGGCCGGCAAGGCCGACGCCGTCCGGGCCACCGTCGAGGGCCCCATCACCAGCGCCGTCACCGCCTCGGCCCTCCAGATGCACCCGGACACCGTAGCCATCGTGGACGAAGCGGCGGCGGCCAACCTGGAGCGGACCGACTTCTACCGCTGGCAGCAAGAGAACTGGGACCGCATCGCCGACAAGCTCTGAGCCCGCCCCCGCCCCTCAGGAACTGCACGAGATCAAACCGCGCTGCTCGTCCGCCTGGAAACGGGCCGGCAGGAACTGCTCGATTACCCAGATGTTGGTGCGGCAGTGCTCGGTGATGCCGGCGACGCTTACGCGTGACGTGCCGCCCGCCAGCGCCAGGTAGGGAAGTATCTGATCCGCCATGTGCGCGTCCAGGCAGGCGCCGGTCGCCATCTCGCGTTTCAGGAGCAGCGCCGCCTCTCGGCCGACCCGCTCGGCGGGCCTCTTCCGTTCGCCGAGGGCGGAAGCGCCCAGCACGGAGTGCTCGCACTGCGCGGTCAGGTGTATGGCGGTCCCGATCGAGGACGACCGGACGTAGTCGAACTCCGGCGCGTCTATCGGCAGCACTTCGCCGGCCCCCTCCAACTGCCTCTCGGCCACCCGCGCTTTCGCCAGCTCCGCGGACGCGATGCTTCGGGCCGTCGTCTTCCGCAGCTCTCCCCGCTCCGTCAGGACCAGAGGCGTGAGCGCGGCGGGAGTGACCCGCACGTGCACCCGGCCGCCGCCCCGGGGATAGAAGCCGGTCTGGACCCCGAGCACCTCGATGCGCGGTCCCATCCTGGCCAGCAGGTGGGCGAAGACGCCGCGGAAGTAGTCCACCGGCGGCGACCACTTGACGTGCGTGCCGCCCGTCACGATCACTTCGACCGGCCGAGCCGCCAGCGCAAGGGGCATCATCAGGCCCTGGAGCACCAGTGCGACCGAGCCGGCGGTGCCGACCTTCACTGTCACTCTCTCGGGCGGCGCAAGCGGTCCGGGTCGGAATTCCAGCTCGGTGGACCCGATGTCGGCCCCTTTCACACTGGCGTCGCAAAGCCGCGCAATCCCAAGGACCCCGCTGAGATGCTGGGCGGCCAGGCCGGGCTTGGGGCGTCCCCTTCGGATGTTGAAGATGCGGCATGCCGTTCCGGTCGCCGCCGCCAGGCCCACGGCCGTGCGCAGTATCTGGCCGCCGCCCTCCAGATGGCTCCCGTCTATCTCGACCAGCTCCATGCGACGTCCCCGCTCTGAGAGTCATGCGGTATTATAGGAACGCACGCGTTGTCGCGCCAACTCCTGCACGCGCGTGGTGGAGCTTCAGGCTTGAACTTCGTGGTTGTCAGGTCCGGGCCCCGTTGCATACGTGTCGGCTCGCCAGTGCGCGTGGGCACGGTGACAAGCGGAATCCGCCTTCGGAGCGGAAAATGGGATACAGGCACCCCTCACTGCGTTCGGGATTGCCAGTCCCCATTTTCGCCCGCCGTGGCGCCGCCACCCAGGGCCCAAAGGGCTTTGCCCGGAAATCCGTGCCCGGCCGCTGTATACTGCCGGCTCCCAATGCCGAGCCGGCAAGGAGACGGGGCGGGTGGAAGGACGTCAATCGGGGCGAAGGCAAGGAGACGAGCATGGGCTTCAGGATCTGCACGATAGGTTGCGGCGGCATTGCCACGGGCCGCCACGGGCCTTCATACGCGGCCTACGCTGCGGAACGGCCCGACACGGAGCTGGCTGCCTGCTGTGACCTCGACGAGGCGAAAGCCGAGGCGTTCCAGCGCAAGTTCGGCTTCGCGCGCCGCTACACCGATCTTGTGGAAATGCTGAACACGGAGAGGCCGGACGCCGTCTGTCTCGTGGCTCCGGTGCCGGTGACGTGTGAGCTGTCCTGCCGGATCCTGGAAATGGGCTATCCCCTCCTGATGGAGAAGCCGCCCGGGAAAACGATTGAAGAGACGGACCGTATGATGGCCGCTGCAGAGGCCGCGGGCGCGCCCAGTCAGGTTGCCTTCAATCGGCGGCACGCGCCGCTCGTGCGAGAGTTGAAGCGCTTGATGTCGGAGACTCTCCCCGACGGGCGCATCCAGCACATCCGCTACGAAATGGTGCGCGTGAACCGGCGGGAGAAGGACTTCTCCACCACCGCCATCCACGGCATAGACGCGGCCCGATTCCTGGCCGGCAGCGACTACGAAACGGTGCGCTTCCACTACCAGGAACTCCCCGACGTCGGTCCGGGCGTCTGCAACGCCTACATGGACTGCACCTTCGAGTCGGGCGCAACGGGACACCTGAGCTTCTGTCCCGTCGCCGGGGCTACCATCGAAGGCGCCGTTATCCACGCCCTCGATAACACGTTCCTGCTGCGTCTGCCCATGTACAGGGGGCTCGACGCGTCCGGCCGGCTCAGGCACGTTCGAAAGGGCAAGGTCGAGTCGGATGTGACCGCGGCCGACGTCAGCGAGGGAGACGAGGCATTCCGGCTCGACGGATTCTACGGCGAGAACGCCTCGTTCTTCGACGACATCCGTGCCGGTCGCCGCCCCGCCGGCGACCTGAGAAACGCCCGCCAGTCGGTCGTGATCGCCCAGTGCATGAGGGAGAGAAGGAGCGAGTACCCCGGCCGGTGAGCGGCGGCGCAGAGAGCGGGCGCCTCATCTTGACAGCGCCGCCAGGAGGACTACACTGGTGGCTGCCGCGCCGGGCAGTGCGTGCGGAATGCTGAAGCTCTGGTTCCGGGAGGGGGGATGGCGATCGTCGTGCAACGGGTGCAGCCGGGGGAACCGGACAGGGACGTGACCCGCCTGGCCGTCGTATTCCCCGCCTACAACGAGGAAGAGCACGTCGCGGAGGCCGTCGCGGCGGCACTCGGCGTCGGCGCCGGCCACGTGGTCTGCGTCAACGACTGCTCGACCGACAACACCGGCAGCATCGTGGATGGGCTGGCGGCGGACGGGCGCGTCGAGGCGATCCATCACCAGGTCAATCAGGGCAAGCAGGCAGCGGTCAAGCACGGCCTCGCGGCGGCGGTGGCTCACGCGGACGCCGACGTCATCGCCGTGCTGGACGCCGACATGCAGGACGACCCCGCCCTCTTGCCGGCCCTCTGTCATCATGTCGGGCCGTACGACCTGGTCATCGGCTGCCGGGGACGGGGTGACATGCCGCGCATCAGGCGCCTGGCCAACGTTCTGGCCAATGCCCCTTACCGGCTGATCGCCGGCATCGGCATCACGGACGTCCAGAGCGGCTATCGGATCTACGCGCGGCAGGTGGCGGAGTATCTGGCCCGGCACCTGGCGGCCAAAGGGGGCTACACGCTGGAGCACACCTCGATGCTTCTGTTCGGCAAGCTGGCCCGGACGTGGGGACGCGAATTCAAGATCGCCGAGATCAACGTCCCCTACACCTACGAGGGGGCGCAGAGCAGCATCGGGGTGAAGGACAACCTTCAGCTGACCTGGGCGTCCATCTACCACGCGTGGGCCCTGGCGCGCCTGCGGCGTTAAGTGCGAAACCACATAGATGCGCGATGTGCTTAAGCCGGTAGGGCAGGATCGCGGCCTCGGAGTGTAGGGGCGGTTCGCGAACCGCCCCTACGAGAACGGCCCCGGCACAACCGGGCCGTCGTCGTCCGGGGTGGCAGGCCGCGACGATGAGACGGAGCTGCACCTGTCGGCGCTGTGCACAAGCAGGTGTAGGGGCGGTTCGCGAACCGCCCCCGACGAGAAGGGTCCCGGCACGACTAGGGCGTCGTCGGCCGGGGTGGCGGGCCGCGACGATGAGACGGAGCTGCACCTGTCGGCGCTGTGCACAAGCAGGTGTAGGGGCGGTTCGCGAACCGCCCCCG
>DAOVRD010000035.1 GCA_030628375.1 Planctomycetota bacterium | reverse complement strand
ATCCTGACTGCTCAGCCCGAATTGCCGGCGGAGGCCGGCCGGCGTCGCCATCGGACGGAAGGCCTCTGTGTCCACGGCGCCGCGGATCGTTGTGACCGTCCCGGGGTCCAGGTCGAGCCTGTTGACTGCGCGGACGGCACAGCGGTCGCCGAGCACGATGAGGTGGTCGGTCATTCGGGGGCCGTAGCACAGGCGCCGCAGGCGGCCGCACCTGTAGTCACGCGCCGCGTGGTCGGTCCGGACCAGAGGCACCTCGCGCTTCCGCCCCAGCGCGAACGCCGCGATGATGTGATCCCAGCTCCCGTGGCAGTGCACGATGCCGTAACCGCCCGCGGCAGCCAGTTCCCGGAGCTGTCGCACGTCGCGCACGGTCTTCTTGAAGCCCCATGTGCGGTCGAAGTGGAACCGGTCCAGCACGTTGACCCCCAGGGCGCGGGCTCGTTCTGCGAAGCCGGTTTCGCTGCCCGATTTCGTCGCCCTGCACGCGAGGTCCGACCGCCAGCCGCGCAGCGACAGCTCGCGGCAGAGCTGCGCCACCGGCTCGGATGGCCCCGTCCACTTGTGATCCGCATAGCAATGAAGAACCGGCACGCCCACGGCCTGGACCTCCCTGACGCCTGACATGCAGGGCCATGTTAGCGGGCGAGAGGGCGGCAAAGCAAATCCGGCGCTGCGCCGGGCCTGCGATGGGTGTGGGATTCCGCTTGCGTGGGCGGGCGCGCTTGGGGTAGCATGATGGTCCAGGGCGCGAAGGTGGCGGAATTGGCAGACGCGCTAGACTTAGGATCTAGTTCGCCTCCGGGCGAATTGGGGGTTCGAGTCCCCCCCTTCGCACCAGCATGACGTTCTTGCCCCCTCGTCGGAGCGGGTGTAGCTCAGCGGTAGAGCACCAGCTTGCCATGCTGGGTGTCGAGGGTTCGAATCCCTTCACCCGCTCCATTGTCTTGGCCCCGCCCTGTCGCCTCACTCCGCGTAGAAATCAACGTGTCTCCGTGCTATGATGATCCCTCGACGCGGGCGGCGCGCTGCATCACGAGCTTCGTGGCGTGGGACGCATCATGTTTACTGGCATAATCCGGCAGACCGGGACCATAGTGGCCGTCGAGCGGCGCCCGCAGTGGCGCGTCATCACGGTTGATGCGGGGCCGATGGGCGGTGAAGCGTCGGTGGGCGACAGCGTATGCGTGAACGGAGCCTGCCTGACGGCGACACGGGTGGACGATTCGCGCGTCACGTTCGACGTGGGCGCGGAAACGCTGCGCCTGACGACGCTGGGTGAGTTGCGCGAGGGCGACGTTGTCAATCTGGAGCCTTCGCTGCGAGTTGGCGACCGACTGAGCGGGCATTTCGTGAGCGGCCACGTGGACGGTGTCGGCACGATCCGCCAGAAGAAGGAGCTGGCGGGCGAGGTCCGGCTGGAGGTCGAGGTCGAGTCGCGCCTGACCGACCTGATGGTCCTGAAAGGGAGCGTGGCCGTGGACGGGATCAGCCTGACCATTGCCGCGCTGCGGGACGGAGCTTTCGAAGTGAGCCTGATCCCTTACACCTTGGCCGTCACTACCATGCAGTCCATGCGGCCCGGCGACCGGGCGAACGTCGAGTGTGACATGATCGGCCGGTGGGTCAAGCGGCTGATTGCGCAGCAAGGGGCGGCGGATGTGCAATCCCCCCTGAGCGTCCGCAGACTGGAGGAAGAAGGCTTCTGAGACCGGTTGGATACATACCCCCCGTCCTGGCCCTCACGATGGGCGACCCGCGAGGGATCGGCGCCGAGATAACCCTGAAGGCCCTCCGGTCGTCGCGCGTGCCTGCCAACGTCAGGTTGCTGGTGATCGGGTCGCTGGCGGTTCTCCGGCAGGAGGCCGAGACCCTCGGTGAGAGCATTGACTTGGCGCCTGTGGATGAAGCCGATTGGGGGACCGATCGTGCTGCTGTGCTGGACCTGGACAACTTCCCCGCTCGCATGGTTCAGCCGCGCAGGCCGGACGCCGCGAGCGGCAGGGCTTCCCTCCAGTACATCGAGAAGGCGGTGGCGATGGCTCTCGACGGCAAGGTGGATGCGGTCGTGACCTGCCCCATCAGCAAGGAGGCGATTGCGGCCGCCGGCAGCCCGTTCCCGGGCCACACAGAGATGCTGGCCGACCTGACTGGCGCCGAGAGGGCCGTCATGCTGCTCGTGTCCGCAGACCTACGCGTGGCGCTGGTAACGACGCACGTCGCTCTGCGCGACGTCCCGAAGGCGTTGACTGCGGAGGAGATCGCTCGAACCGTTGTCGCCCTGGCCGAGGGTCTGCGGCGCTTCTTTGGGATTGCGTCCCCGCGAATTGCGGTGTGCGGCCTGAACCCCCACTGCGGTGAGGGCGGGCTGTTCGGTGATGAGGAGGCGAAGATCGTGGCGCCGGCCGTTGACGAGGCCCGCAAACAGGATGTGATCGTGTCCGGGCCGAAGCCGGCTGACACGGTGTTCGTCCAGGCAGCCCGCGGGGAATACGACGCGGTGGTGGCGCTGTACCACGACCAGGGGATGATCCCCGTCAAGCTGTCGGGGCTGGCACACGTGGTGAACGTGACGCTGGGGCTGCCCATCATCCGCACCGGCGTTGGCCACGGGACGGCATATGACATAGCCGGCCGGGGCGAGGCCGACGAAGGGTCGCTGGTCGAGGCGATACGGCTCGCCGCCAGCATGACTCGACTCGTCCATCAGCCCGGGAAGATAGGAATATGGGATATCCTGGACGCGCCGCGAGGCTAGGGAAAGGAATGGAACGGAGTCCCACGTTAAAGGTGCGTGTGGCTGTCCTGGCTCTGGTGCTGGGGGCGGCAGGCGGCGTGTTCGCGGGCCCCGGGTCGGCGCTGGCTGCCGATCTGGTCGGCGGCCTCTACGTGGTGACCGATCCGCCGGAGGCCGCCGTCTACGTCAATGGCGAACTGAAGGGCGTCAGCCCTTGCGGCATTCCCGACGTTGCCGTGGGCGAGGTCGAGATAACGGCGGAGAAGCAGGGCTTTCAGAAGGCGAGCCGGACCATCCAGGTGGAAGCCAACAAGACGCTTCGAGTGGACCTTGCTCTGCCCGGACTGGCCAACGTCGGCAGCCTTGCCGTGCTGGTTGATCCGCCGGGATCGGACGTCGAGTTCGACCGTGTTCCTCGGGGGCGCACGCCGGCCGTGTTGCTGAACGTCTCGCCGGGCACGCACAGGGTCGTGGTGAGCGCGGCGGGCTTCCGCCCGATGTATTCCACCGTGACGGTGGCGGCGAACCAGCAGGCGGTGCTCAAGGGCAAGCTTGTGTCGCTGAAGGCCCCGGCCGCGCAGGTCGGGGCTGTAGACCTGGAGAGACTGGGCGTGTTGGACGAGGAGAACGTCCCGGCTACTGCTGAGATGCCTGAAGAGCGCGCCTTCGAGCCGGTCAGAAAACTGGTCAGCGAAAGGCGCTACGAGGAGGCCCTCGCCGCACTGGATCGCATGGCCGCCGACGAGGTCACGCAGCAGTATGCCCGGCGTATCGGAAGCGAGAGGCGCGTGACGAAACGCATCCGGGAAGTTGTGAATGCTGCATACGACGAGCTTCGCCGCGCCAAGGGCCAGGACTACGCTCTTTCGCTTCGCAGAGGCATCCGTTTTGCGGGCAGGCTCGTGGATGTCACGGACGTTCACGCGGTCATGAGCGTCTCTGGCGGGGAAAGGCGGATACTTCTCAGCAGCATCAGCGCGGAGCATGTTGTCAGGTTGGCTTCCGGCCGGATGGATCCGAGCCAGGCGGCCGACCGGGCGAGTTTCGCGATGCTGTATGCGGCGGAAGGCGAGTTCGAGAAGGCCTACGACGAACTGCGCGGGGCGGCCGCGACCGGCTACGATATCGCCGCGACCAGGAGTTACGTGGATTCCGAGCATCTGTGGGCGGCCGCCGTCCAGAAAGAGCAGACAGAACGACTGCGCGCGCGAGTTGCCGGCCTCCCTCCCGCGCAGCGTCTTTCGGGTTTTGCGCGGCCGGTGAAAGTGCTCGTTGACACTTACCGGGGGCAGGAACTTCCCGAAATGGTCGTGAGCGTGCTGGCGGAAAAGGGCGTGGCGGTCGAGCCGCTTGCGCATCCGCTCACGGCCGGCGACGTTGAGGAACCCGTGCTCCTGGTTGTCCGGGATCCGGGGGAAGGCCGTCCGGTTCCCGCCTACGACCGCCAGGAGCTGCAGATCACCGTAGACTTCGTCCGGCGGGGTGGCGGGTTGCTTTTCGTGGGAGCGCCGCGTGCGGCGCCGCAGCAAGTTCCGGGCCGGCCTCAGCGGCCGCCTCGCCATCCGTTCGAGCCGCTGCTGCGGTGGTTCGGCGTGCTCGTGGTGCCTGGCGGCCTGTCCGTGACCGATGAAGCTCCGGAGGAGTACCCGCGGGATTGCGCGCTGTGTTTCCCCGTGATCAGACACCCGGTCACGTATGGGGTGCGTTGCGTGGTCCTTCCGATGGACTCACCTTCATTGGCGGTGATGGACGGTTCGTGGGTGCTCCTGCGGGCAAGCCCATTCGTTGTCAGCACCTCCAGCAAATTGGTCGGGCCGGCCGTCGTGGCTGCGCGCAGCTTTGGTGGCGGCCGGGTGCTTGTTGTTGCCAACATGCCGCTGATGAACGAATCAGCCTGGGAGGGATCCCCTTTCTACGCGAACGACGCGAACAAGCTGCTGCTGAACGGTCTGTTCTGGCTATCGGAGGCTGCCGGCTCACCGGAGAGAAACGCTCCCTGAAACAAGTCAGTGACTGCATAGAATGAAGGACGAACTGCTCGGTTTCCTCTGTTGTCCGGCGTGTCGGGCGGACCTCGAGTTGCGAAAGGCCAGGGTCTGGACCGGCTCGGGTAATGGTGATGGGCAGGAAGAGGTCGCCGAGGGGGTGCTGGGCTGCACGGGATGCGGGAGGGCGTACCCCGTGCTCGATGGGATTCCCAGATTGTGCGAGCACCTGTGGGAGGAAGAGGTGCGCGCGCTGGGCCGGTTCAGGCGGGTCGGCCGCGTCGCGACAGAGCCAAGACCTGAGACGCCGCGCGCCGATGTGTACGTCCGGATTGAGGAGTTGGTGCGCCGGAAGCTGCAGCTGCCCGACAACGCCAGCCGCTACCTGGAAGAGCGCGTGGAAAATGACGTCTACTTCCGAGTCAGAGGCTGTGAGCGACAGGAGAAATACGTCAACACGCTCAGACTGCACTGCGACGCCCAGATCCGATCGGTGCTCGACGTGGGCGGCGGCCAGGGGGGCCTGATGAAATGCCTTGGCGAGCATCTCAGGCCCTCTGTGTCCGTCTTGTTGGACCGCGACCTGTCCTGGCTCGATGTGGCCAGGTTGAGGAATCCGGGCGCGGAGGTCGTCCGGGCAGATGCGGCCGCCCTCCCCTTCAAGCGAAGCAGCATGGACCTGGTCATTTCTCAGTCTCTGTTGGAGCATGTCGAGGATCACGATAAAGCGCTGGCGGAGATGTGCGAAGTGGCCCGGGAAACCCTCTTTGTGTGCTTCGGACCGAACAAGCCATCGGTGTACGACTTCGGCCACCTGGATGCGCCGGTTACCGTCTTCCCGAAGTCTGTGCGGAAGTACGTCGCGATCCTGTGGCACCGTGTCCGCAGAACCGGCAGAAGCACCGACTCGATCGTATCCGAGCTTGATCGGACCTGGTACATCTCGACGAGCCACGTGCGGAAGATCCTCGAGCGATACGGGGAGGTCCGCAATGTCTTCAGGGACTTCGTGCTCTTCAGTGCACAAAGCGACTACGCGTACGGCATGGGCAAGTTCACGCGCTATCTGCGCAACCACCCGTCTCTGATGAAGTCTCTCTGCGATCTCCTCGTGTGGCTCAGGGTCGAGCCCCAGAGCTACTATATTCTGAGGAAGGTGCAGGGCCGGTGACGTGCGTTGGGCTGGACCGCGTGAGACTACCCCTGGCCGGCGCCCTCAGCGGAATCTGCTTCGGAGGGCGGCGAGAGACTGTAGGTGAGTTCGGTCAGAGACACCTGAACGAGACGGGGCTCCTGGCTCAGGTCGGCCCTGGCAAGCAACGACTCCAGTGCGGCGACCGGGTTGCCGGCAACGGGCATCACGACGACCACTTCGCTGAGATCCTCCGCCGTGTCCACGCGGCCGGCCGGCACTTCGCCGATGACTCGCTTGATCTCCTGTGCATCGGCCCTGCTGGTTCCCGTGAATCGCACCAGGGTTGTGCGCGGCGTGGCCCACAATCGAGTGGCATCCTGCGCTATCCGTGCCGCCACGCGCTGCCACCACTCTGAATCGGGGCCCGGGCGTTTGCTGATGACCCAATGTCCGCGGATCCCTCCGGGCGTTGGCTGCATTGGCGTTGGCCCCGGGGGTCCCACACTCACCGCCCATTCCACTTTCATCCACTGCTGGTCTGCGGCGGAGGCGGCCGCGATGAGCAGTTCCACGAGCAGTGCCGCGCACTTCTCATCCGGGTGAGCGATCCTGGCGCCACACCGGCGCAGGCCTTCGGAGACAGAGGACGCGAACGCGGAACGCGCCTCCGGTGGCAGATTGGACCCGACCTTCAGCAGGATGATGGGCTGCCACTGGTCCCGCCCGGTCGGTCCCGCAACGAGGCCAGGCAGAGCGCGGATCGCGGCGCGGACCCGCACCCGGTAGACGGGCGGATCGGCGTCCGGTGTCTGCCCGGCATCGAGAACGTCAACTCTCTCCACGTAGCCCAGCGTGCGCGAGTGGACGAACGTTTCAGCCAGGCGCATGTCCCGCACGCGAGCGTCGCTCTGGATCAGGGCCTGGGCCTGGATCAGGGCGTTGCGGCGTGCATCCAGAAGCGCTCCCTGATGTGCCGCCTCCATCGTCTTGCCCTTGTGCATGGTGGCAAAGCCGACGGCTTCCACGGTGATTACCTTGCCGGTCGGGCCTGCGGCCGCCTCCGCCCCTCTGCGGCCACTCGCGCATCCGGGCAGCGCCAGGAGCAGGCCGGCGACGATCACGGCGAACTGATGCGTCTTTCTCGCCGGGATTCTCATGGTCACAGGCACCAGCCAGAGAAACAAGGAGGGCGCCCTCCCGCTTGACGCCCTCCCTGTTCTGAAGACCCAGGCTACTCCACGTACCTCTCGAGCTTCTTCAGCTCCCTGCGGCTAACCGTCAGTGTGGCGATGGCCGTGACGGTGTTCGGTTCGGGGAGGCCGGGCTCCTCGTACGTGACGGTAGCGCGCGAGAGAAATCCTTCGACCCGCGCCTCGGCTTCCTGGCCCTCGAACATCAGGTCAGCCACCGCTACGCCGCCGGTGATGAACTCGCCCTTGACGAGCGCCAGCAGATTGGCCTTCGCCATGATCGCGGCAGCGACCCGCGCTTCCAGCAGGGACACCGGATCGTCCTCCTTGGCCATTACCGATGTCCCCCTGGCGCTGAACTCCACGTTCTGCCACGTCACCACGTCGGCGCCGGGAACTGCGGGGCCGGCGCACCCTCCCAGAGCGAGCAGAAACACTCCAACCACAGCCAAAGCTGCTTTGACCTTCATCGCTGCTCCTTTCGAAATGCAGCAACCGACTGTGAGCTGCCCTAATGAAGACAATAGTCACCGGGAGGTGTCAGCACGCGCTCACTCGGTGCCTCCCGGCTGAGTGTGGATGTGCGACCCGCCGGCACGACGTCTGTTCTGAACCTTTTTCCTCCAACGCGGCCGGATGGCGCCGCCTAGTTCTCTTCCCTTGTCTCTGCGGGCCTCGCCACCGCCCGAAGCCTTTCCAGATCGGCCGGCGACAGGGCCAACTGGGCCTCGACCACGCACCGTTCGCTCTTCGGCCACCTGGGCTTCCCGAGTCTCACCCCCTCCAGCATGCCCTCCACAAGGAGTTGCGCCCTCTGGTTGACCCGCATTATGTCATCGGCCCGGACGCCGGGGGCGACCTCGAGTTCGCCGAGCTGGCGGCGCAGTCCGGCCACTGCGTCTTCTCGCGCCGCCATTTCGGTCTGGGCCCGCTGCGCCGCAATCGAGAGGGCCCAGATCGTCGGCGACCTGAGGGGGATGGCGTTCCCTTCCGAGTCAAGGACCACCTTCACCGTCACCTCGGCTATCTCTGCGTCTTCGTCGTAACGGCTGTCAACGACCTGCGCTTGGGGCAGGATACCCGAGACCTTGGCCTCGATCTCCTCACCCGCGAAGGCCATGTCTGCTACTCTGGACTCCTTGGTCAGGTGCGTTCCGTGCAGCGTCTCCGCCACGTCCGCCAGGGCACGATATCGCGCAGCCGCCAGGGCCGTCAGCCTCTTCTGGCCGGAGGTGGTTGCGCTCGCGGCAGGGAAGCCGACGCCTTTGCCTTCGGCGACAACGGCCGCCTCGGGCGGCAGCAATCCCATCTCGCGAGGCGCTGCTGCCAGGTAGGCGACTCCGGTGGCCCGAAGAACGCGCGTTATCTCTACGGTCTGGCCTACCTGAGCGCAGCCCGCGCACAGCGGCAAGAAGAACGCCGTGAGCAAGCTGCAGCACATCCGGCGCCGGGTTGCTTGTCGCTTGTCTTGAGAAGGGCGGGCCAAGGTTCTCTCTGGTAGATGGTGCGGGCCGGTCAGCATTATACCGGTGCATGAGGGCCCGTCAACGCCAGGCCCCTGTGAGTTGCTCTCCCCGCGGCGGTTGGAAGTGCCTGTGCTGGAGCAGATGGCACAGAGAAAAAGGACGCCTCCTGACAAGGCGTCCTTTCGCATGGCGAGGGCGAGGAGACTTGAACTCCCAACCTTCGGATCGACAGTCCGATGCTCTAGCCAATTGAGCTACGCCCCCAGCGCTTCACAGACTTCCAGCGTACCGGGGCTTGCAGGGCTTGTCAAGCAGATTCGCTCAGGGAGCGTTTTCAGGCATTCTTGCGGCGCTGCTCGTCCCTGGTCGCCGTGCTTTTGTTTGCCCACCGGCGCGGTTTGCGATAACCTTAGCCACGGCCAGCAAGAGGGTGTTCCCGTGAACGACGACCTGAAAGACATGCTCAAGATCTCCACCAGCGTCGGCGACGATTCTCGTCTCATCCAGGGCGGCGGCGGGAACACGAGCGTCAAGACGGCCGGCGCGAAGTCCATGTACGTCAAGGCCAGCGGGACAGCCCTGGGCCGGATGACGGAAGGCCGTGGCTACCGCCTCGTGGACGTCGGCAGGTGCGCCGGCATCGTTGAGGACGAATGTCTGGAATCCCTCCCTGCTGCCGAGCGCGAAGCCAGCGTGCTGGACCGTCTGATGGCCTCCTGCATTGACGACCTGGACGGCCGACCGTCCGTTGAGGCCAGCCTTCATGCGATGCTCGACCGCTGCGTGGTGCACACCCATCCTTCCGTGGTCAACGGACTTCTGTGTGCGGAAGGCGGCCCGTCCGTGCTTGCAGATCTGTTTGCGGGCCTGGATCCGCCTTACCTCTACATCGAGTACGCGGGCGCAGGTTATGCGCTGGCCCGGCGGATGCACGACGAACTGGCCACGTACCGGCGCGAGCACGGCCGGCTGCCGGAAGTGATATTCCTGGAGAACCACGGCCTCTTCGTCACGACGCAGGAGCCCGGCCGCGCACTGGCAATAACGCGTGACGTGTTCGCCACTATCGAAGCTGCGGCGGCTCAGGCCAGGGAGCGAGCCGGACTGCCGGACTTCGCCCCGGCCGACGGGCCACGCCAGGGGGCTGCCGTCCGCGATGTGGCGGCGGCCATGCGACGCTTCTATGCGGACGTCTTCGGCCGCCCTGCCGTGGTCTGCTTCGAACGGGACGAGGCCGTGACCGAGTTCCTCAGGCTCCCTTCGGCAGCCGAGCTGTGCAAGGTCGGTCCGCTGACGCCGGATCAGGTGGTCTACTGCCGGGAGCGGCCCGTGTGGGTTGACCTGCCGCCGGACGAATGGGCGGTGCAGACGCGTGTGACGGCTGCGCTGGAGGAGACGAAGGCCGGCCAGGACACCCCGCTCTGCCTCGTAGTTGCGGGGTTGGGGCTTTTCTGCGCCGCGCCATCGCCGGCTCTTCTTGACGCCGTGTCCGGGACTATGCGGGCCGTTCTGGAGACGCTTTCGGTGACCGCGCATTTCGGCGGGCCCAGGGCGCTCAGCGACGACGCGTTGGAGTTCCTTCGTTCCTGGGAGGTGGAGAGGTTCCGCCGTCAGTTGGCGACGGGGCCGGAGGTCCGGGAAGATCTGGCCGGCAAGGTGGCCGTGGTCACGGGGGCAGGCAGCGGGTTGGGACGCGGCATATCGCTCTGCCTGGCGCGCAAGGGCGTCCACGTAATCCTGGCCGACATAGATGCACCGAGCGGCCTGGAAACGGCTCGCCAGATCGAGGAGCGGAAGAGCCCGGGGCGCGGCTACCCCGTGGAAGCGGACGTTACGGCGGAAGGGCCGGTCGAGCAGCTGTTCCACACGGTGGTCCGCAAGCTTGGCGGGCTGGACATCCTGGTCAATTGCGCGGGGATTGCGCCCATTCACCCGCTTGTGGATTTTCCCCTGGAGGAGTGGCAGAAAGCGCTGGACGTTAACCTGACCGGCTACTTCCTGGTTGCTCGGGAGGCGGCACGATGTATGGTGCGACAGGGAACGGGCGGAAGCATCATCAACATCTCTTCGAAAACGGGCCTCGAAGCGTCAAAGCTGCACAGTGCCTATAACGCCACCAAGGCCGGCGAGATCAACATGGCGCGAGGGTGGGCCCTGGACCTGGCCGAGCACGGCATTCGCGTCAACGTCGTCTGCCCGGGCAACGTGTTCAAGGGCTCGAAGATATGGAACCAGGATTATGTCAAGGCATTGGCTAAGAAAAGAGGCCTGAAGCCGGAGGAGGTCATCCCCTTCTACATCGGACTCAGCGCACTGAAGCAGGAGATAACGCCCGACGACGTCGGTGAGGCCGTCGCGTTCCTCGCCGGCTCAGGGGCATCCAAGATCACGGGGCAGACGCTGGTCGTGGACGGCGGACAGGTCTTCGTGCGATAGCTGAGCGCGTTTGCGTTTGGGATCGCGTATGCGCCGCCCTTCCCTGCGGCGTTACCTTGCTGACACTGGCTTTGCCGGATATAGTCGGAAGGGTACGCGCGTCTGTCGGTCGAGACCGGCGGGCGGGCAGTGACTGCTCTGGAGGGACGCAATGGAACCTGTCCTGCAACTGGCACTGGATTTTGTGAACCTCGAACAGGCTCTCAGGTGCGCACGGGAAGCCGTCAAGGGCGGTGCGGACTGGCTGGAGGCGGGCACGCCTCTCATCAAGAGCGAGGGGCTCGACGCTGTGCGGACGCTGCGTCGTGAGTTCCCTTCCGCCACCATCGTCGCCGACATGAAGGTCATGGACGCGGGGCGGGTGGAGACGGAGTCCGCCGCGAAAGCAGGAGCAGACATCATTCACGTGCTTGGCGGGGCGTCGGACGCCACGATCAAGGAGTGCGTAGAGGCCGCACGGCGCTACGACGCACGGATCGCCGTTGACCTGCTCGAAGTGGGCAGCGCGGAGGACATGGTCCGGCGCGCCAGAGAGGCGGCGGCCATGGGCGCGGCGTCCGTCTGCGTTCACACTCCCATAGACAGACAGATGCGGGCCGACATGCCTTTCGAGGACCTGAAGGCTGTTGCCGCAGAGTCGGGCGTCCCGGTCGCCGTTGCGGGAGGCATTAACTCGGAAACCGCCGTGGACGCCCTTGAAGCGGGCGCTTCCATAATCATCGTTGGCGGCGCCATTGCCAACTCGCCCGATCCCAAAGCGGCGACCGAGGCAATCAAGAAGGCCATGACCACCGGCACCCGTGTGGAGACCACTTTCTTCAAGCGAGGAGACGAGGCCGGCATCGCGGAAGTCCTGGCGAAGAGTTCCGCAGCGGACGTCACCGAGGCCCTGCATAATGCCGGCGCGGTCGAAGGCCTTCATGCGATAGTGCCCGGCGTGAAGATGGTCGGCCGCGCCCTGACTGTCTGGACCTATCCGGGCGACTGGGCCAAGCCTGTCGAGGCCATAGACATCGCCGGAGAAGGCGATGTTATCGTCATAGACGCCGGCGGGGAGCCGCCCGCCGTGTGGGGCGAAAAGGCCACCATGAGCTGCCTTCAGCGGAAGATAGCGGGGGTCGTTATCAACGGGGCCATCCGTGACGTGATGAACATCCGTGAGATGCGGTTCCCCGCTTTCGCCAGGCTTGTCACTCCTGTTGCCGGCGAGCCCAAGGGCCTGGGACACATAGACGTGCCGATACGGATCGGCGGGCAATACATCCGCACCGGCGACTGGATCGTCGGAGACGATGACGGCGTGGTCGTGATCCCGCAGGAGAGGGTGGTCGAGGTGGCCAACCGCGCCCAGACGGTAGTGGAACGTGAAGACCGCGAAATGGCGGAGATAGACGAGGGCAGCACCCTCGGGCGGGTTTCGGAACTGATGCGCTGGGAGCAGTTGAGAAAGAAGAGCGATGGGAAAAACGAAGGCAAAAGCTGACCTGTTTGATATCGTCAAGACGCGTCTGGACGGCATCCGACTGCTCCTTGACGACATGGACGAGGCCGGCGCCCGGCAGTTGGTGCAGATGGTCCTGCGCGCGAATCGGATCTTCGTCACCGGCAAGGGCAGGTCCGGTTTCGTGGCGCAGTGTTTCGCGACGCGCCTGATGCAGATGGGATTCGAGGTGCACGTGCCGGGCGAATCCACCTGTCCCAGGATAAAGAGAGGCGACCTCATGATCGCGATCTCTTGCTCGGGCAGGACCAGCAGCACCGTCCAGTTTGCGCGCATCTCGCGCGAGTCCGGCGCCAGGGTGGCGGCGGTGACGGCGGTCTCCGGCTCGCCTCTGACCTCGGTTGCGGAGCACGTAGTGGTGGTGCCGGTCACGGAGAAAGAGGTCAAGAAGCGCTATCGGTACGTCCTCGGGCCGTACAACAACACGCTGTTCGAGGAGGCCCTGCTGCTCTACTTCGACGCGATGGTCTATTTAGTCCTCGATCGCGAGGGCATCTCCAAGAAGGCCCTGACAGATCGTCACACCAACCTGGAATGAGCAAAACGACAACGGCGGTCTGACAGAGACGGACAGGATGTACAGGATGTGCAGGATACGAAGGATGAAGCTTGGTCGCCTCTGGCGACTCTGGTGGACCTTCAACGTTGAAATTGGTGGTTGTCAGGTCGAGGCACCATTGTATATGTGTGGTGTGGTCATTGCGCGTGCGCTACGCTGACAGGCGCGATCCGCCTTCGTAGGGGCACGGCGGGCCGTGCCCTTACTTCACTCGCCCCCGGCGAGCCTGAAATGTATTCCTTCCGACCTCCCCCTTTCTTGCCATCCTGTGTATCCTGTTTATCCCTGTCAGTCATTGCCGTTTTGCCGCACCTTGTCGTTGACCGGCGCAGGTGCCTCTGGTAATCTCGCCGCCGTCATGACCGTGAAGTTCACTGTCATCGGGGCGGGCAAGGTAGGCACGGCGCTGGCCAGGCTTCTGGTCCGCGCAGGCTATGAGTTCGTGGGGGCGGCCAGCCGGTCGCTGGAGTCGGCGCGGGCCGCCTGCGCGTTCGCTGGCGCTGGCACGGCGACCGTCGATGGGGCCGAACTCGCGGGCGCCGCGGATCTGGTTTTCATCACCACTCCCGATGACGTCATACGCGCCGTTTGCGACGAGCTGGCCGGGTCGCGCGCCTTCAGTCCGGGCAGTGTGGTGGCCCACTGCAGCGGCGCCCTGCCCTCGACCATCCTGGAGGCTGCGCGCGAAGCCGGAGCGCACGTCGGCGGCATGCATCCGATGCAGAGCTTTGCGACCGCCGAGCAAGCCGTGCACATACTGCCGGGATCGTGCTGCTGTATCGAGGGAGACCCGCAGGCAGTCCCCGTGCTCGAAGGTGTCGCCCGCGCCCTTGAGGCCCGTGTTCTCACGATTGCCACCGAGGACAAGCCTCTGTACCACGCCGCCGGCTGTGTGGCCTCCAACTACCTGGTCGCCCTGGAGAATGCGGCGTTGGATCTCGCACGGGCGGCGGGCATTGATCGGGCCGAGGCCCTTCGGTCGCTCCTGCCCCTTATCCGGGGCACGGTCAGCAACCTGGAGGCCGTGGGTATCCCGCAGGCCCTGACCGGACCCATCGCACGCGGCGACGTTGAGACCGTCCGCCGGCACGTCGAGGCCATCGAGGCGAGGACCCCGGAACTTATGGCCCTGTACCGCGTGCTCGGCCGGGAGACGGTCAAGGTGGCGCTGGCGAAGGGGACGCTCGGCCGGGAGGCCGCCGCCGAGCTGCGCCGATTGCTGGGGCCCGGTTGAGCGGATCGCGGCGTTGACCCCGGCGTGTCGCGGGCGGATGGGCCAGCGCCCTCGTGCCTTGCCGATGATGCTGGGGTCAAAAGAATCGGCCCGGCACGCTCTCGCTGCGCACGCCGGGCCGATCGGCTTGAATGGGGTGAGCAGAGGGAGTCGAACCCTCAACCCCCAGAGCCACAGTCTGGTGCTCTAACCATTTGAGCTATGCTCACCACGGCTCAGACCTATGTTATCAGGGGCGCCCGCCATCTGCAAGGGATGGCAAGGAACGCCTGTGCCGAGCTAACGCCTGGGGGAGGAATCCGCACGTTAGAGGCCGCCCCGGTCGGAATGGCTGTGAACGGTCTGCCTCATTCCATGTGGCTTCCTCGCCGGGCCAGGTAGATTCCGGCGATGACCAGGGCGCCGCCCGCGGCCTGCATCGGGCCGATGGACTCGTGGAGGATAAGCCAGGCAAAAAACGCGGCCCCGATGGGCTGAATCAGCAGGCTTACGGACGAGAGACTGGCGGGCAGATGTGCCAATGCGTAGACTATCAAGCCCTGTCCGCCGATCTGACAACAGAGCGCCAGCCCGACAAGCACCGCCCAGCCGGCGACACTGGTCGCCACGATCTGCTCTCCAGAGGCCAGAGCGATGACCAGCAGCACGGCGCAGGCAACGGGCATGCTCCAGGACATGATCCTGGCCGTCGAGAAACGTGCCCGCGCCCTTTTGATCGATACGATATAACTGCCGTAGAAGAGGGCCGTCAGCAGCCCGAGTGCATCTCCCCGCACGTTCTGGGCCCCGGCCTCGAAGCTCGAGCCGACCACCAGAGAGGCGCCCGCCAGGGCGCAGATCAGTCCCACGAGGAATACCGCGCCCACTCGCTCACGCAGCCATATCCAGGCGATGAAGGCGACCGGGATTGGAGCGCAATTTGTGAAGAGCGTGGCGTTGGCAACACTCGTGAGATTGATGGACCAATGCCACACGGCAAGGTCGCAGGCGAACAGGAGGCCCGGCAGTGTCAGCGTCAGGATTTGACCGGCGGATTTCCTCTCGCGGTTGCTATCGGCGTGTGTCCGTTCCCGGAACGTCAGCCACGACAGGAAGAACGGCCATGCAAGCGCCAGCCGCCAGAACGCCGTGGCACTCAGCCCCACTTCGCTCAGTCTGACGAAGATGGCAGCCAGGCTGATGCCGAGTCCGCCTGCAAACAGAAGGCACATGGGCATGCCGGACGCAGACCTTGCGGTGGTGGGCGCGGCGGAGTCGGCCTCGGGCATCTGGTCCTCGCAAGCGCCAGGGAAAAGGATTCGGCCCATAATTACACGGACGCGGGGATTCTGCAACTGATGACGCCGCCTGCGGGACCGCTGCGGGTCTTGGTTTGTGCCGTCCGTGCGGAAGCCGTAGAATGGTGCATGCTGCTCGGTTGGTTGCTATCCTTCGGTGCAGATCGCTGCAAGTCAATGGCTCGACTGGACTTCGACATAATCGTCGTGGGGGCGGGACATGCCGGCTGCGAGGCCGCCCTGGCCGCCGCCCGCATGGGTGCGCGAACCTGCTTGCTGACCATGAACCTGGACAGCGTCGCCCGCATGAGCTGCAACCCCGCCGTGGGCGGACTGGCCAAGGGCCAGCTAGTGCGCGAGATTGACGCACTGGGCGGGGAGATGGGCAAGGTCATTGACGCAACCGGCATTCAGTTCCGCATGATCAACACGGGCAAGGGGCCCGCCATGCACTCGCCCCGCGCCCAGGCGGACAAGAACGCCTATCACCTGGAAATGAGGCGTCGCCTCGAAGCGCAGGAAAACCTGCTTCTGCGCCCGGGCCTCCTCACCTCCATCGAGATCCGGGATGGGACGGTGCGCGGCGTCCAGACGCAAGGGGGCGAGCCCTACCGTGCCGAGGCCGTCATCCTGGCCACCGGCACGTTTCTGAACGGCGTCCTGCACTTTGGTCCGTCCGTCCGTCCGGGAGGCAGGATGGGCGAGCCGTCGGCCGTGGCGCTTTCGCACAGCTTGCGCGAGGCCGGTCTGGAACTTGGACGGCTCAAGACCGATACGCCTCCGCGCGTCAACGGCCTGACCGTGAACTACGAAGCACTCGAGCCCCAACATGGCGACCCCGAGCCGCGTCCGTTCAGCTTCTCGACCGATCGGATCACGCAGGAGCAGATGCCGTGCTACATGACGCGGACGAATCCCCGCACTCATGACATCATCCTTGCGGCGCTCGACCGCGCGCCCCTCTACGACGGCCAGATCACGGCGGGCCTGGGTCCCCGCTACTGCCCTTCCATCGAGATCAAGGTGCTTCGTTTCCGGGACAAGGACCACCATCTGCTGTTCCTGGAGCCGGAGGGTCGCGACACGCCTGAGGTGTACTGCAACGGCCTGTTCACCAGCTTGCCCGGCGACGTGCAAGAGGAAATGGTGCACAGCATCGAGGGGCTGGAACACGCCGAGATCATGCGCTACGGCTACGCCGTGGAGTACGACTGGGTCCCCCCTACCCAGCTCCGGCCGAGCCTGGAGACGAAGCGAGTGGCGGGTCTGTTTCACGCCGGCCAGATAAACGGCAGCAGTGGCTACGAGGAGGCGGCCGGACAGGGCATCATGGCCGGCATCAATGCGGCAAGGAAGCTGCAGCGCAAGGAGCCGCTGGTTCTCGGACGCGACGAAGCCTACATCGGCGTGCTTATTGACGATCTGGTCACCAAAGGCACGGAGGAGCCGTACCGGATGTTCACGTCCCTGGCGGAGTATCGCCTGCTTCTGCGCCAGGACAACGCCGACCGGCGGCTGATGAAATATGGGCACGAGAACGGCCTCGTCAGTGAAGGGCTCTGGCGTCGCTTGCAGAAGAAGGAGGCGGACATCGCGGCAGTGCTGACGCATATCAACAAGGCGCGGCGCGAAGGGAAGACACTGGCGCAATTGCTTCGCCGGCCGGAGGTGAGCCTGGACCAGTTGGCTGAGCTTGACGCGCACCTCGCAGAGCTGGCCGGCGACCGGCAAGTGCGCGAGCAGGTGGAGATAGAGGTCAAGTACGAGGGATATCTCAGGCGCCAGCGCGGGCAGGTGGAGAGGTTCCGCCGCAGCGAAGACAGCCGGATCCCGTCGTGGCTCGACTACGAGGCCATTCCCGAACTCCGCACGGAGGCCAAGGAGAAGTTCGCCGCCGTGCGGCCCGTCTCCCTCGGGCAGGCGTCGCGCATCAGCGGCATCTCGCCGGCCGACATCTCTATGCTTATGGTCTACATGGAAGGTCGCCGCCGGCTCAAGGCCGGCCGTGGTAGCGCCAGTCCGTCTGCATCGAGGAAGTGAACCATGCGCTTCGACCCCGGGAAACTGGACCCGCAGCTCCTCGCTGAGCTGCTCGCGTCCAACGTCATTAAGGATGAGCGCGTTGTCATCCGCCCCGCCGTCGGTCGGGACGTCTGCGCAATCAGCATGGGCGAGACCTACCTGGTTGCCAAGACCGATCCGATCACTTTCGCTACGGACCGTATCGGGCAGTACGTGGTCCACGTGAACGCCAACGATATCGCCACCGTCGGCGCCCGGCCCAGGTGGTTCCTGCTGACGGCCCTGTTGCCGGAGAAGAGGACGGACGAAGCCCTGGTGCGTCGCATCTGGGAGGAGGTCCGATCCACGTTGGACAGCATCGGCTGCGAGCTCTGCGGCGGACACACCGAGGTGACAGTGGGGCTCGATCGTCCCATCCTGGTCGGTCAGATGCTCGGTGAGGTGGACGCGGACAAGCTGGTGGACAAGGCGAACGTCGCTCCGGGCGATCGGATTCTGCTCACCAAGGGCGTGCCGATCGAGGGGACGGCCATTATGGCCCTGGAGTGCGCGGATGACCTCCGGGCGGCTTTCCCTGACGAGACGATCCGCAGGGCTCGGGCTTTTCTGGACAAGCCCGGCATCAGCGTCCTGCCGGAGGCGGTGGCCGCGTGCCGGGCCGGCCGGGTGCACGCCATGCACGACCCGACCGAAGGAGGCGTGGCGACGGGTGTGTGGGAGCTGGCCGAGGCCGCCGGCTGCGGGGTGCTCGTCAGAGAGGACCTGATCCCCATTGTCGAACCGGGCGGCGCTTTCTGCCGCCATTTCGGACTCAACCCCCTCGGCACGATATCGAGCGGCTCGCTCCTCATCTGTGCTCCGCCTGCGGACGCTGCCGAAATCCAGGCGGCAGTCGAGGCCCTCGGCGTCGTCTGTGCCGACATCGGCGAAGTCCGGCCGCGCGCCGAAGGGGCGATGATTGTCCGGGACGGCAAGACAGTCCCGATCCCGATCTTCCCGCAGGATGAGATCGCCAGGCTTCTTGCTTGAGTGCCGGGACTTCCTCGGTCCCTGGCAGGGTCATTCAATTGTCCCGTAGCGGATCACATGGATGACCTAGTGGCGGTGGGCGGGAATACAACGGCCTTAACAGGATGTACAGGATTTACAGGATAGACTGCGGCCGCTCCCGGCGCCCCTCTGGACCGGATCTT
>DAOVRD010000056.1 GCA_030628375.1 Planctomycetota bacterium | reverse complement strand
TCCATAGCCTCGTCCGGCCAGATCTCGGGCACCGGATTGGCCATGGCGAAAACGATGGCCCCCGGCGCCATGGAGCGGACCATTTCTCCGGTCACGGCGCCCGCCACGCTCACTCCGATGAAGACGTCCTTGCCCCGCATCACGTCGGCCAGGCTGCCCCTCTCGTTGTCCCTGTTGGTGATGGCGGCGATCTTCTCCTTGGCGGGGTTCATGTGGTCGGCGCGGCCCCCGTAGATGGCGCCGGCCCGGTCGCAGAGCACCACGTCCCCAACGCCGTAGTTCAGGAGGAACCGCGCGACGGCCGACCCGGCCGCCCCCGCGCCGTTCATGGCCACGCGCACCTCGGGGGCCTCCTTGCCGGCTATCTTCAGCGCGCTGATGAGGGCGGCCAGCACCACAACCGCCGTGCCGTGCTGGTCATCGTGAAAGACCGGGATGTCCAGCCGCTCCTTGAGCCCGTCTTCGACATCGAAACAGAGCGGCGCTGCAAAGTCCTCCAGGAGTATGGCCCCGAACGTGGGCGCTATGGCCGCCACTGTGTCCATGATGTGCGCAGCATCGTGGCTGTCCACCAACAGGGGCACGGCCGCGATGTCCACCATCTCCATCAGGATGACGGCCTTTCCCTCCATGACGGGCATGGCGGCCTTCACGCCCACGTCGCCCAGCCCCAGCACCGCCGTGCCGTTGGTGACGACCGCCACCGTATCGCCCACGGAAGTATAGTCGTAGAGCTTCTCCGGATCCGACTGGATGATGCGGCTGACCTCGGCCACGCCGGGCGTGTATATCTGGCGCAGCCGCTGGACCGTCTCGATCCTGAGACGGCTGACCATCCTGGTCTTGCCGCCCTCGTGCAGCCGCAGTATGTCCTCAAGCTGTGGTTCGGATTCCCTGGGCCTCACGCCAATGCACCAACGCTTCTAACGAGCAGAGAAAGGGACGGAAACAGATCCGCCGACACGGCAGCGCCGGCGGGCATTTATAACTCAGGGACCCCCCTTCCGCAAGCAGAAGGAAGCACGGGCACGTGCCCCCGCGATGCAAGGGTGTCCGCCGGGCGCCTTGCGGGGCGGCGGGTTGTGGGTTGCATTTCGTCCCAGGCGGCTGTATCCTGAGGCAACGTACGGCCTTGGAAGCAAGGCTCTCCTCCCGGCGTCTGCCGGGGGATCAAGGACCGACACGGGAGATTCCCCGCTGTGCGGCGACCGGTCTAAAGCCAAACGGAGGCTGCCGCGCAGTCTGTCCAATGGGGGGCGGGGTCAGCAAGCAGAGGCTATGCCCGTGACGGCGCACCCGGGTTGTCCCGCCAGGCCCCGCGCGGGAAGGCCCCTGGCATAACACTCGCAGAAGGGAAACATGCTCAAGTTCAACGAACATACTCGCACGCTGCAGCGCGATGAGCACCTGTTCGAGCTGCACGAGCCGGAACAACCGGAGTACTACGACGACGTTTTCCCCCCCGGCAGGGTGCCGAAGATCGTATTCAACCAGCGGCACGTCCCGATGAAGCCGCCAGAGCAGATCTGGATAACCGACACGACATTCCGGGACGGTCAGCAGGCCATGCCCCCGATGAAGCCCGAGCAGATCGTCCACCTCTACGACCTGCTCCACCAACTGGGCGGCGAGGGGGGCCTGATCCGGCAGAGCGAGTTCTTCCTCTATCACGAGCGCGACCGGAAGGCCATCGAGGGTTGCCTGGCGCTGGGTCACAAGTATCCGGAAGTGACGGCCTGGATACGGGCCCACCCGAAGGATTTCCAGCTCGTCAAGGACATGGGCCTGGAAGAGACCGGCATACTGACAAGCGTTTCGGACTACCATATCTTCCACAAATGGCCCGGCTCCCACAGGCGAGAGGCGATCGAGCGCTACCTGGCGATCGTGAAGGAGGCGCTGAGCGCCGGCATCCGATGTCGTTGCCATTTTGAAGACCTGACGCGCGCAGATTTCTACGGTTTCGTCGTGCCGTTCGCCATCGAGCTGCGCAAGCTGTCCGAAGAGAGCGGCATGCCGATAAGGATCCGCGCCTGCGACACGATGGGTTACGGGGTGCCCTATCCCGGCGCGTCGCTGCCCCGCAGCGTGCCGGGCATCATCTATGGCCTGAACTACCATGCCGGCATACCGTGCGAGCTTCTGGAGTGGCACGGACACAACGACTTCCACAAGGCCCTGGTCAACAGCGTGACGGCGTGGCTCTATGGCTGCGCAGGGGTCAACGCCACCCTCCTGGGCGTGGGCGAGCGGACCGGCAACGCCCCCATCGAGGCGCTGGTCCTGGAGTACCTTGCCCTGCGCGGCGACGACCCGACCGTCAATACCGAGGCGATCACCGAGATAGCGCACTATTTCCGCAAGGAACTGGGCCACCAGATCCCACAGCAGCAGCCGTTTGTCGGCTCCCGCTTCAACACCACACTGGCGGGCATTCATGCCGATGCTCTGGCCAAGGACAACAGGATATACACGATTTTCGATACCCAGGCGGTGCTTGGCGTCGCGCCCGGCATCCGCATCACCGACAAGAGCGGACGCGCCGGCGTGGCATACTGGACAAACCTGAACCTGGAACTCGAGGGCGAGGAGCGCATCAAGAAAGACCATCCCGGCGTTGTCGAGACGGTCCAGCAGATCGCCGAGCAATACGAAACCGGCCGCGTGACCGTCATGAGCCACGAGGAGATGGCGCAACTGATAATCCGGTACATCCCCGAGCTGGCCGAGAAAGCCGGAGCCCTTCTCTCGTAAGGGTCCGGGCTCGCGCGAAGGGCCGTGGGCGCTTGGCTGCCGGCCGAAAAGGGAAAGATCAGCCCGCATGATAGCCATCATCAGCGACGTTCACGCCAACTACGATGCCCTCGAGGCCGTTCTTGCCGAAATAGACAATCTCAAACCCGAGGCCATCCTGTGCCTGGGTGACGTGGTGGGCTACGGGCCCGAACCAGTGAGGTGCGTGGACGAAGTGCGCCGGCGGTGCGACGTCACGCTGTGCGGCAACCACGACTACGCCCTGGTCTACGGCGCAGAGGCATTCAGCCCCCTGGCGCGGGCCAGCATCGAATCTCAGCGCAAGCTGATGATGCCCAGCGCCGCCCAGGGACAGGCCGACGAGGACCGCCGGGAACGCTGGGAGTTCCTCAAAGGCCTCTCTTATCGCCACGTGCGCAGCGAGATGCTCTTCGTTCACGCGGCGCCCAGGAATCCCGTCACCGAATACTTGAGGAAAATAGACGTCATCCTCGGCATGAGAAAGAAGCTCACCGAGAACTTTCAGCAAATGGACTGGCTCTGCTTCATCGGGCACACGCACCGGCCGGGCATCATCACTGGCGAGATGAAGTTCTACGAGCCCCGAGAGATTGACGATGTCTTTCGGCCCAAGCCGCGCCACAAAGCCATCATTAACGTCGGAAGCGTAGGCCAGCCCAGAGACGGCGACTGGCGCGCCTGCTTTGTGACCCTCGAAGACGACGGCGTCGTTCAATACCATCGTGTCGAATACGACATAGACGCAGTCGTCGCCAAGATTGCAGCCACGGAAGGCATGGACAGGTCGCTGGCCGATCGGCTGCGTCGGGGCAGGTGACCCGTAGGAGCCCGTTGAAGAATGTGGCTCAGCCGCCCTCTCAGGCTCCATAGCTCCGACAGGAGCGACGGAGGCCCGGCTCGTAATGTAGCGCAGCCGCCCCCTGGGCTCCATAGCTCCGGTAGGAGCGACGGAGGCTCGGCTCGTAATGTAGCGCAGCCGCCCCCTGGGCTCCATAGCTCCGGCAGGAGCGACGGAGGCTTGCCTCGTAATGTAGCGCAGCCGCCCTCGGCTGCGGCGAATGGCCGCAACTCAGGCGAGGGCGCCTGAGCTACAAGGCGGCTGTGCCACACAGACGGTCTGGACCGCTGAGGTATTGGGTATTTCGGAAGCTGTTTGTTCTTCAACGGGCTGACAGGTCCGGGCGCCGCGTGCAACACTTGTCCGCCTGCTTCGGGGGCGCTATAATCTCTCCCTTGCGCGGGCTCCTTCCCGATCGTCCCGCCCATCTTCCCATTGGCCAGGGGATTCGAGCACTGCCCTCCACGAAACCTGCGGAGACAAGAACGTGGCGTTGATCGAACCGGAGGATTTTCGGCTGGAGAAACTGCAGGAGCTTCGTCGCCTCGGCATTGACCCCTACGGCGGCCGATTCCCCGACACGGTCCCCCTGCAAGAACTCGTGGAAGGTTTCCAGGAAAACGAGGGCCGGACAGTGCGAGCGGCCGGCCGAATCGCCAACCTGCGCGCCATGGGCAAGGCCTCCTTCCTGGACATCAAGGACCGCACCGGCAGGATTCAGCTCTTCTTCCAGTTGGACCGGATCGGCGAGGAGTCGTTCCACGTGCATCAGCAGCTCGAGCCCGGCGACATCGTCGGCGTCGAAGGTGAACTGACGAAGACCCGCACCGGCGAGATCACGATCTTCGTCGTGACATTCGAAGTCCTTGCCAAGGCCCTGCTGAGCCCTCCGGAAAAATGGCACGGCCTGCGCGACCAGGAGATAAGATACCGCCGGCGCTATGTGGACCTATTCACCAACGACGAGGTGAAGGCCCTGTTCCTGAAGCGCGCCGACATCATCAGGGCCATTCGGGAATTCCTGCACGCGCGGGGCTACGTGGAAGTGGAGACCCCCATGATGCAGTTGATCCCGGGGGGCGCTGCCGCCAGGCCCTTCGCCACCCACCACAACGCCCTGGACACCGACCTCTACCTGCGCATCGCCACTGAGCTCCACCTGAAAAGGCTCCTGGTGGGCGGCATGGAGAAGGTGTTCGAGATCGGCCGCGTCTTTCGCAACGAGGGCATCTCCACCCAGCACAACCCCGAGTACACCTTGCTGGAACTCTACGAGGCCTACGGGGACTACCGCACGATGATGGACCTGACCGAAGGCCTCATCGCCCACCTGGCCCGCGACGTGTGCGGGTCGCTGGCGCTGCCGTTCGGGGAGGCGCAGATTGACTTCAGCCCCCCCTGGCCGCGCAAGGGCTTCTGGGAGCTGATCGAGGAGCATGTCGGCATCCGGCGCGGCGACGCCAAGGCCATCCGCGCCAAAGCCGAGCAAATAGGCCTGGAGGGCGCCCTCACGCAGGACCCCGACTGGCTGGCGCTCCACGTCCTGGACAAGTGCGTGGAGGACCGGCTGGTCGGGCCCGTCTTCATCGTGGACTACCCCAAGAGCGTCTGCCCGCTGGCCAGGGCCAAGCCCGACGATCCCGAGCTGGCCGAGCGCTTCGAGCTGATTGTGGCGGGCATGGAGCTGGCCAACGCCTACACCGAGCTGAACGACCCCCAGGAGCAGGAGGTGCGCTTCCGCATGCAAGTGGGGCACGAAGACGAGCGAGAACGGATAGACCGGGACTTCCTGCGCGCGCTCGCCTGCGGCATGCCCCCGGCCGGAGGGATCGGGATCGGCATAGACCGACTGGTGATGGCCCTGACAGATCGCGCCTCCATCCGCGAAGTGATACTGTTCCCCCTGCTGAAGCCGCAAGAAGAACCCGATGAGAAAGGCCCAACTCCACAATGACGTGATCCTGCGCGCCGACAACCTGGTGAAGGACTACCGGATCGGGCGCTACACGCTGCGCGTCCTGCACGGCGTGACGCTGGAAGTGCGGCGGGGGGAGTTTCTGTGCATCGTCGGGCCAAGCGGCGCGGGCAAGAGCACGTTGCTGCATCTGCTGGGCATCCTGGACACGCCGACCGAGGGCAAGGTGCTGTACCGCGACAAGGACTTTGCGAGCCTGTCGCCCTCCGAGCAGGCCTACTGGCGCAACCGGCTGTTCGGGTTCGTCTTCCAGTTCTATCACCTCATGCCCGATTTCACGGCGCTGGAGAACGTGGCGATGCCGGCGCTGGTCGGAACCGGCCTCACGGGCTGGAGACAGGCCAGAAAGAAGGCGCGCCAGGAAGCGCTGCGCACGTTGGAACTGGTCAAGCTGGCCGAGCGCGCCAACCACCGCCCCAGCCAACTGGCCGGCGGCGAAAGGCAGCGCGTGGCCATCGCCCGCGCCTTGATCAACAAACCGGAAGTCCTCCTCTGCGACGAGCCGACCGGCAACCTGGACACCGATACCGGCAAGCGCATCCTCGAATTGCTGTGCAACATCCGCGAACAGACAGGATGCACGCTGGCCGTGGTCACCCACGATGAGGACGTGGCGGCCATGGGGGGAAGGATCGTCCACCTGGTGGACGGCCGCATCGTCCAGTAGGAGAAAACGCAAGCATCTGCCAAGAAAGAGGTTGCAAGAACGTTCTTTTCGGTATAGTCTACTCGGGCACATCAGCGGGCGGGTGTTCTTCAACAGGTCTAAGTGCGAGGCCACCGTTGTGAAAGATCAGGCCCTCCTGGGTAGGGCGGGCGTCTCGGGCGCCCTGGGGCTCCAGATCCGGGGCGAGACGCCCCGGCTACCCAAAGGGGTTGAGGGCACGCATCTTTCATACACACGGCTTTCCATTTGGGGCAGGGAGTAGAGGAGGTCAAGTTGGGTCTGAAAATCTATATCAACGGGGAGCTTTTCGAGAAAGAAGATGCCCGCATCTCGGTGTACGACCGCGGCTTGCTGTACGGAGACGGCGTCTTCGAGGGAATCCGCGCGTACCACGGGAAGATCTTCCGCTGCAAGGAACACATGGACCGCCTGTTCGCCTCAGCCAAGGCCATAATGCTCGAGATACCACTGAGCAAGGAGGAACTCACCGAGGCCATTCGGTCCACGCTGGACGCAAACGGCTTGCGGGACGCCTACATACGGCTTCTGGTCACGCGAGGAGTGGGAACGCTCGGGTTGGATCCGTTCGAGTGCAGCAACCCCCAGGTTATCATTATCACCGACACCCTCTCCCTGTACCCGCGGGAGCATTACGAGCAAGGGCTTGAGCTTGTTACGGTCTCAACGGTCCGCAACCATCCCAACGCTCTGAACCCGCGCATCAAGTCCCTGAATTACCTCAACAACATCCTGGCGAAGATCGAATGCTCGCAGGCCGGGGTGACCGAAGGCGTCATGCTCAACAGTGACGGCTACGTGACTGAGGGCACCGCCGATAACATCTTCATCGTCAAGGACGGCCGACTGCTGACGCCGCCGGCGCACGTGGGCATCCTGGAGGGCATCACACGCGCCGTCGTGATGGAACTGGCCCGCGAAGCGGACATTGAAGCCCTGGAGAAGGATATGACCCGCTTCGATCTATACTCCGCCGACGAATGCTTCCTGACCGGCACGGCAGCGGAGGTCATCCCCGTCGTACGCATTGACAGGCGCGACGTCGGCGACGGCAGGCCGGGGCCGATCACGCTGAGACTGCTGGAGATGTTCCGCAACCAGGCGACCAACAACACCAACTGAGAGCCCGGCGTCGAGCCCCTCGGCCTGGCACCGGCAAAACGTAAAGGAGCAGATCACATGTTCAACGGCCTTGCTTGCGGTCGGATCGGAGTGAGGGTGGGCTTTGAAGAGAGCGTAGAACTGGCGGCCCGCTTCGGATTCGAGGGCGTCGCTCTGGACACCGGCTATGCCATGGAGAACGGCCCCGAGGCCGTCGTCCGGATGCTGGAGGAGAAGGGCCTCCAGTCGGCGGGCTGGGGCTTGCCCATGCGGCTGGTGGGCCCCGAGGAGGATTTCAAGAGCGGACTGGGCAAACTGGGGGATATCGCCGCCGTCTGCGCGCGCGTGGGCGACCTGCGCTGCTCAACCTGGGTTCCCTCCGCTTCGGACGAAATGCCCTACGACCAGATGTTCGCCTATATGCGCGATCGGCTTGCCGCCATCGGGGAGATTTTCAAGGAGAACAACGTCCGGCTCGGGCTGGAGTTCCTCGGCCCCGCGACCATCCGGGCCGGCAAGAAGTACGAATTCGTCCACACAATGGAAGGGATGCTCGAACTCTGCCGGGCGGCGGGAACCGGCAACGTGTCTCTCCTGCTGGACTGCTGGCACCTCTACACCAGCGGCGGACAGAACGACGACGTGCTGAATCTGACGGACGACGATATCGTGTCCGTGCACATCAACGACGCACCCACGGGCATCCCCCTTGAGGAACACCGTGACAATGCCAGGGCCCTGCCCGGCGAGACCGGCGTGATAGACGTGCCGCGATTCATGGAATGCCTCAAGCAGATCGGTTACACCGGGGCCGTAATCGTCGAGCCGTTCAGCGAGCGGGTCCGGCAGATGGAGCCACTGGAAGCCATCCGCGCCACCAAAGAAGCGATGGACAGCGTTTGGCCCGATTGACCTGCTGCGCCCCTTGCCAGGACGTGCCGCTCCGCAGGAGCTTCGACTTGCCCACTAACGGAGGGCCTTCATGCCGCCACCGTCACACCAGAAGAGCTTCGTGCTGACCGTTCCCGAATCGAAACGACTCATTGCCCGCGCCCTGAAGAGGCATCCTGCCGTCATCACGGCCCTCAATCAGGGCATTGTGGCGATCGCCAAGGGCACGACCAACAGCTATGTGGTGGAAGAACTCACCGGCGAGGGGATCCACAAGCCGCATTATTGCACAGGCGTAACCAAACCCTCGCGAGGCGCCGAGCAGGCCGAGACGGCCAACAAGCTGCCGGACCTGGTCCTGCGACGCGGCGAACGGCAACACGGGGTCGCGGCCACCGAAATCGTCTCCGAAATGGGACCGGGCGACGTCTTCATCAAAGGCGCCAACGCCATCAACTACGAGCGGCGGCAGGCCGGCATCCTCATAGGCCATCCGACCGGTGGCACCATCGGCGCCGTCATCGGCACGGTCGTCGCGCGACGCGCCACGCTCCTGATCCCCGTCGGGCTGGAAAAGAACATCCCCGGCGACATCCATGAGATCCATCGCGACCTGACGCGCGTGGGCTCTGACGGGTCGGGTCCGACGCTCTGGCCGGTGGACGGCACGATCTTCACCGAGATCGAAGCCGTCCAGCTTCTGTCCGGAGCGCGGGCGGCGCTGATCGGCGCCGGAGGCATCGCGGGGGCGGAGGGCAGCGTGAGGCTGTCGGTCTGGGGCGCCGCCGATGAGGTGAACCGCGCAGAGAACGCCATCAGCGACATCCTGGGCGAGCCGCCCTTCGTCACCGCCTGAGTTCGGGCAACGCAGCGTGCCGGCCGAGAGTGGGACTTCACCTCCCCGTCACTTCTCCAGCAGTTCGGCGCGGTTGTCGTGCACCTTGCGGAAAGCGGCGACGATGTCCTCCATGTCCGCGTGCGTGCCCAGCAGCACGCGGTGCCCCATGCAGACGGACTCCCGGCAGATGCGCTCCGCGTTCGGCAGGCTGACTTCCGTGTAGTCCCGCTGCCGGCCGTAGTAAGGACAAGAGAGCGGACAGTACTCGCGCCCCTCGCCGGACCGCTGAAACAGCCAGTAGCGATACAACGGCTGCGCGTAACCGCCCCGGCACGCGACGCCCTCGGCCCTCAAGGCCTCCATGAACCGGCGCCGCGCGGGACCCTCGAACTCCTCGGCGTCGTACAGCAACTGGTAGCCGTGATACGCCCGCCGGGTGACGCGCTGGTCCTCGCGCATGGTCGTGAGACCCGGCATCTGCGAAAGCTCGCCGTTGAGGTAGAGGGCGTTCTCCTGGCGGCGGCGGGTGTGCTCCTCCAGCCGTCCGAGCTGGGCCAGCAGAAGGGCCGCCTGGAACTCCGTCATGCGGTAGTTGCTGCCCATGCGGTAGTGATGGTACCAGGGCTCTTCGATGCCGCGCGCACAATTCGTGAAGGAACGGATCAGTGCGGCCAGCTCCTCGTCATCCGTCAGCACGATGCCTCCCTCGCCCGCGGTGATGTTCTTGGAGAGCTGGAAGCTGAAGGCGCCGGCGTCGCCCAGCGCGCCCGTGCCCTTGCCCTTCCACTGGCTGCCCCAGCTATGGCAGGCGTCCTCCACGACGGCCAGGTCGTGCTCAGCGGCCAGTTCCTTGATGCGGCCCATGTCGCACGGCAGTCCGACCCAGTGCACGGGGATGATGGCCCTGGTCTTATCCGTGATGACGCTCGCGGCCGAATCAACGTCCATGTTGAACGTGTCCGGCTCCACGTCGCAGAAGACCGGCACCGCGTTGGCACGCAGCACCGCGTCGGCCGTTGCCTGGAACGTGTAGGCCGGTATGACGACCTCGTCCCCCGCGCCCACGCCGCAGCAGATCAGCGCCGCCTCCAGCCCGGCCGTGCCGTTGCAGGTCGTTATGGCGAAGCGCGCGCCCTGGAACTGCGCGAACGCCGCCTCGAACTCCTTCACCTTCTCGGCGTAGTACCATCGCCCGCTGCGAAGAACACCCAACAGGGCCTCTTCCTCTTCCTTGCCGTGCAGCGGCCAGTCGGGCCACGCCTCCGTCCTGACGGGCGCGCCGCCATTGATCGCCAGATTCGCCATCTCCGACTCCTTTCGCTCTATTCCGCCAACTGCTGGAGGAGGGAGGGTAGCCGTTACCTCGGATGGCCATGGCTGCCCACTTACAAAACCCCCGCGAGCCACGCAATACCAAAGGAGCAAACAAAAGACCACAAGGCGGGCACCCTTGCACGGGGGACATCCCGTCCGTGAAAGCCGGCAAATGGCCCGGCAAGCGACTTCCTATCTTGTTCTGAAGTCCCTCAATCGGCTCGCATCCACGAGCCTATCCAGACTCTGGCGGGTGAAAACTTTCCCGCGAGTCGCCAGCAACATTTTTTTCATGTCCTCACGGCGCACTGCAAAACCACGCCCGCCGACGCACGCCACGACCTCAAACTCAGCCTTGCCCTCTGCCTTCCTTCTCAAGCTCAACTCGCGCAGGTGCTGAACGCGCGTGACCTTGTCACGGGCAGTGCCATCGTCTTGTGCTATCTTCGCTTCTATGACCACTTGAGGATTGAACTCGCTTGGAACTACGAAATCAGGTGCCTGGTCGAACCCTTCGATACGCTCTGCCCGTTTAGTCTTGCGGAAGCTAACGCCCGCCTGCGAGAGGACGTCCTCGATGGCCGCCTCCAGTTCCGCCCCAACCAATTCACTCACCGAATCCCGATGCGCCGCAAAAGGACGCCCCAGGAACCGCTCGTACAGCACGACTGCGTACGGCAGTCCGATTCCCGCAGCCCTTTGCAGGCTCGAGAGGCCCGACTTTGTGTCTGCTTTGTCCAAGCGATGGAGCTTTTGCTCCTCGAGTACGGGAGCGCCTTCCGCAAGCAACTCGCAAGCCGTCTTCACTAGAGCGCCCAGGCGAGCCGGGGTTACTCCGCTTGTACGGAGGGGAGTGTCGGTTTGCAGGCGCGCCTTCCTGTCTAGAGAACGCGCGAAGCTCTGCGTCACCTTAGTGCCGGTCCTTGTGCTCGTGATGTATGCCCACTCCGAAGGCGTGAAACCCAGCATCGAACGAAGAACCACAAGCGCCAGCGGCTTCTCCACCGTCAGCGGAAGGACTGTCTCAGGGGACATGTCTGTGAAGCCGCCGGTTACTCGTTTCAACCGCTCGTACGCGCCTTCGAACGCGGGATACTCAATAAACCCTGGACCCCGAGGTAGTACCAGGAACTCCGACCCGAGAGACGAGAACACAGAGGATACATAGATGTCCGTGTCGCGCTCTATCTCATCGAATGAAACTTCAAAAGGATACTTCAGCATGAGTCGCCTCGTAGTAAGCTTCAGGTTCACGCGCAGTCGTGCCCTGGAACCTTGGCAGGATGCCGAGAGAACCGTCAAGGCAATCTAGCACGGCCTGCAAACCACCGAAGTCGGCGATCCAATCTCCAACAAGCGCGAGCCGCTCCCCGACAGGGACCGTCCTGTTCCATCCCTCTCTAAGGGACCATATCGCAAGGCGCAGGAGATGCCCCTGTATTACGCAACGAAGATCCCCCGCAGTTGGCCTGACAGTCCCCGCTCTCAGCTTCTGCAAATCTTCCTCCGCAACTTCGGCAAGCGCCTCTGGAGACCCGGCAAGCCACTTAGCTCTAACACGGCCGGTCGACCGACACACGAAGACTGTGTCTACAATGGAAGACCGAGTACCACTAATGTGAATGGACGCTGCCATCTCTGCGGGACAAGGCAGAGACGCAGAGCACGTCAAGCCCGCGTCAAGTACTGCCACGCCGACGGGATAGTACGCCTCGACATCATTGTGATGATACGTAAAGACCAACGGTGCTCCTTGTCTCAGAGCTTCCGACACTCGCCGGAAGACCCGGGATAGGCCGTCCGTAAACTCCTCTAAGCCCCTGCCCATATCCTCGTTGCCGGTCAGTTCGTCCGCGTTACGCGTCGAAGTGCTTGAGAAAGCCTGTAGGCCGCTCCCGACCAATCGGCGAAGCCACACGTAACAGAAGTCCATTAGCTCCGCGTATTGCACGTTCCGGAAGTACGGGGGGTCCGTGAATACGCCGTCAAGACTCCGTGGTGGCAAAGCCTTGCGAACGGCGTTGGCGCGCGAGATGTCGACCACCCGATCCGCTTTGGTCCGGCCATCCCTGGAATCGCCAATCCATTCCCCCTTGACAGGAACCGTCACCTTCCGTCTCCCGTAGTGACGTATCTCAAAGGGCCTTTGGCAATACGATTTCGCCCTCACGAACTTGGCAATAATGTTGGACCAACCGCCGCTGCCGATATTCGATCCGGTCTCGGGGTGACAGATCCCAAGCAGGTTCGACTCGCACTGTATCAATCCCACCGGGAACCCGTGGACGGAGAACACATCAAGCGACTTCAAGGCCATTGCGTCGTACCGACATAACATGTTCTGATAACGGAGCAGGTCAGAGAGGTTGGTCGCCAGTGCGTTTCGGATCCTCTGGTCGGCCTGTCTGCGGATGATCTCGCAGCTAACCTCCAATCCTAACAACTGACGCACGTTGAACATCTCCCGGTAATGACGGTACCCCCAACGATGCAGCCTATCTGTCTCATCACCGGTGGGAATCTCTTGCTTCGGAACGAACACAGGATCGGTCTTCGACCAGCGCCTTCTTGCCGTGTCAAAGCGCGACAAATCCTCCGCATCAGGGGACTTGAAGAACCGCCCCTTGTGCTGTGGTTTGCATTGGAAGCAATGATACTCAAGCGCAAACAGCCTGTGGTCAGGAGGGCCGAGCGCGGCGTCTGGGAAGGAGCACACCGCTCGACAGCTTGGGCATGTGCACTGACTCCGCCTGGCGGGACCTTGCACTCGTAGGGCCGAACCGCACTGGGAGCACGTTCCCGGACGATTCGGGTCAGCGACCTCCGCGATGCCCCCACATTGCGGGCAAACCAGAACATGCAACGGATGCCGGCGGTTCTTGGCAACGAGGTACCGCGGGAAGAGCGCTATCTCTGCGCCACACCGACGGCAGCGCTGGACCTTGACCCACAGGAAGTACTTCACATGTGCTTTGTCAGAGCCACATTTGACGCACCGAGTTCGGTATAATTCGCCAACCTGTTCCGCAAGTTCACACCTCAAGGATTCGGAGGCTCTACGGTATGCGTCCAGGTCCAGGTGCTCTATCGCCTCTTTTACGATCCAGTATGCCATCGGGTTTATGTCATAACCGATAACGTCGCAGCCTAACCGGTTTGCCTCGAGAAGCGGCGTACCGCCACCCATGAACGGATCGGCTATCCGAACGCCGCGTAGATCATTCGACTCATAGAACGCATCCTGCAGCGGCTTGTCGACAAACTCGGAGAGCAACAACGCTCGGAAAAGAGTGCCTGGACGGCGCGCGAACCACTTGTGAATACTTATAACCGGGCGGTAGCTCTGCTGGATCTGCTTCTCCCGGAGCGCCAGCTCTGCAACGAACGGTATTTCCAGATGCCGCTCGATCATCGAACACGTCCTCTGACAAGCATGAGGAGCTATACTGCACCGCGACGCGCGCTCAGTGCGCTCGCCAAATGTAGACTAACTGTGCCCAAGGTATCACTGCGACGCGAGGAAGTCAACAATGACATGCGTGGCCCCCTTGGTACCTTACGGTGTCCCAGGCCGCCAAGCATCGCTGGGCCCTCGCGAGTCAGCCGGAGGGTCGCGTTCTGTCTGCCGCTTTCAAACGCCAAGTTGCAGGAGATGACCCGTAGACCAACACCGATCGCTCGGCAAGGGCTTGACACTTCGGGCAGGCTGTCGGAGAATCAGGGCCCGGATACTGCAAGGGGCAACGTGCGCCGGGGCCGCAAGCCCTACTCGAACCGAGGAGCAACACGCCGATGCGAACTCCACTCAGAGCGTCCAGACTGTTGCCTGTCACCGCGCTGGTCCTCGCACTGCTGCCGCACCTGGGGACCGGGGTGGAGGAGCAGAGGGCCACTCGTGACTGGGCGCAACAGGGCCGCGCCATGGAGCTGACGTGGCGGCTCATTGCGGAGTCCGAGCGCCAGCATAACAACGTGACCGGCCTTGCCGAGCAGGTCCTGCCCCTGTCCTCGGAACAACGGCAGCGCGTTCGGCAGCTCGGCATCGAGCAAGAGGAGGAAGGCGCCCGTCTGCTGCGGCAGCTCGCCAACACCTACGCCGGCAAGGTCCGAGAAGTCCTGAACGATGAACAGGGCAAGCTCTACGACGGCGTTCTGTCCTGCCTGGAAGAGCTGGCGCAGGCCCAGGGCGGCGCATGGGCGGAGTTCCTGAAAGCCGGCGAGATAGATCCCGCTCGCGTCTTGCACATGCCCGACCGCCGCACCGCCCTCGCCGACCCGACGCTCCTGCTGGACCATAACGAGGACACTCGCCGGCAACTCCAGCAGATCCAACATGAGCTATACAAGTCCCTCGCCAGTGCCCTCCAGCGCAGGCTGGACCGCGAGCAGTTGACCGATCCGGAGGCCTGGGAAGAGCACGTCGAACAGTTTCGTCAGGCCCAGAAAGACGCACAGGCCGACTTCGAGGCGCGGCGCAAGGACCTCCTGACGGCCGGGCAGATCGAGAAGCTTCAGAAGGTCGAGAGCGCCGCCCGGCAATACCAGCAGCGCTTGCAGGAGGCGCGCCGGACGGCATACCCGAAGCTCTACGAGTTGCTCCAGCCCCGCGGCTCCGGCGAGTAGGCGGGGGCGGGGCGCGGGGGGTTGCTGCCTGGGCTCTGTCTGAGAATCCCTCCGTGCGGGCCCCGGGCGCGAGTTGTCATCCTGACTTCGCATATGGCGAACGGTTGTCATCCTGAGTTCGCATATGGCGAACGAAGGATCTCGCCGTTCGCAACCACTCTGGCGTGTCAACGAGGAGATTCCCGCCGGAGGCGGACAAGCCCTCCAGAGGCGGGTAAACTTCGGCCGCCCTGCGGCGGCCTCAGAATGACAATATAAGGCTGCGGCGGATGGGAATGGCCGGAACCAAGGCGAGGGCGCCTGTGCTACAAGGAACTCAGGCGGGGGCGCCTGAGCTACATGGTCGCGGCGGC
>DAOVRD010000393.1 GCA_030628375.1 Planctomycetota bacterium | reverse complement strand
TCGTCAGATCACTGTCCACGAGACTGCAGAAACCAGAGACCACATGGAAGGAGTCATCCAGGGCATAGCAGCGGTCGTACTTCCCGGCAATCTCGCACGTAATTCGCCCGGCTCCCGCGCCTGGCACGAGGGCGGTATTCAGATCGGAGGCGAACCTGCCAATCTGCTCGGACAGCCACCCCATCGTTGTTGCCACTTCCTGTTCTGTGTGCGGCAACCACGCCCAGTCTCTATGGAACAACGAGAGACCGTTATCTATCGGGTACTGCGTTGGCAGATCCCCGTCGTCTCGAGCCTTCGCGATCTCTTCTTCAGACACGTACTCCCGGATTGTGTCTTGAATGCTCCTGAAATACCTGTTGTTTGCGGCGTGCGCGTCTACGACTCTATTGAGCAGAGGGACCCTTTCAGGATTCTCCTCCCCGGCCAGCCGAACCTTCTCGATGAGCTCCTCGTGCTCCTTTACGAAGGCCTGGAGCTCGAGGTAAGAGGCGGCCAAGTACTTCTCAGGGCTTCTCACAAGGATAGGGATCCTGTCCTCCAGCACGAGGAAGCTGTGCCCGCAGTTGCCGCACCGGAGCTGGCCAGACACGGACTCAAGGGCGCCCAATCGCTGCCTGCACTCCAGGCAGACGACCTGGCTCAAGCCATCGTTGAGTCGGTGGTTGCTCATCTACTGTCCCCGCGCCGCCGAAACTGCCTCCTCCGATACGACCTGCACCGCGTGCTGGACCTCTCGGAGCCGAGTGCGATAATACAGCCCTGCTACCGTTGTGGCAAGCAACGAATCTGCCAGGAACCCCCGGCCCGGGGCGCGGGGAGGCCGGCGACGGAGGGGGCGTCCTGGCCGGCGCAGGCAGGTCTCTCTCGCTCTTGTCGCTTGCAGCAGGCTCAGGTGTTGCCGAAGCATGGCGCAAGTCGTATCATGGCAAGCGGTCCGAAGCAAAGCGACAATAGTTGGGGGCCGAAAGAATGGCAACCGATCCGGTGGAGACACCGAAGGTCGTGACAGTCGGTGAGGGATTCCATGTGTGGCAGGCGGTCGACAACATGGCCTGGGTCAACCTGGGGGAGTATGCACTCGTCGTCGACGCGCTGGAACAGCCGCAGTTGGAAGGCCAGGTCTTCGATGCGATCCGGTCCACTCTGGGCGACATCCCGATAAGTTACCTGCTGAACACGCACACGCACGGCGACCACACGGCCCTCAACGGGGCGTTCCAGCGACGTTTCGGCACCCAGATTATCAATCAGCGAACGAGCCCCCTTCCGCCGGAGGGCCGATGGTTCGAGGGCTCGCGACGGCGAGCCCTCATGCTGCCCATCCCGGGCTGCCACACCCAGGAAGACTGTGCGGTCTGGGTGCCCGACGACAGGGCACTGTTCGTGGGGGACGTGTTCGGGTGGGGGCTGATAGCCTGCGAGAGCGGCCTGGATGTGCGGGCTGCCGAGCTTCTGGGCGACACTTACGTGCGGCTCATCGAGTTCGAGGCGGCCGTCGTCATTCCGGGGCACGGGCCGCTCTGCACAACGGCGGAGCTGCAGCGCTGGCTCGACTACTTCCAGTGGCTGCGCGCGCAGGTCGTTCAGGCCTGCGGTCGGGGCCAGACGGACGAAGAGATCACGCGCACGATTGCGCCGCCCGAGGACATGAGGACGTGGTGGCGTTTCCTGCAGTGGAAGCACGATGACAGCCTGCGAAGGGTCCTCGAAGCGGTCCGATCCGGCCGGTTGGGCAACGGCGAGCCCTCCCGCTGACCAGGCCCCCGGCGACTGACCTGCCCTCCCTAGCACAAGAGCGGGGGCCTCCTTGCTGCCAGCGTTGGGCGTGTTTGAAGGGCATTCGGTCCCACCTTATAATCTGTGCCTCGTCCGTCCAAGCGGGCGCCATCCGGTGATCTGCGCGGGAGGTAGACGTGACCTGGCGCGCTCTCCTGATCGGTCTCGTGGCTGTCGCGGGGATCTGTTTCCTCGATGTCTACTCCGGGACCGTCAAAGGCTACGGCGGTTTCACAGGCTCATACTTTCCCGGCGGGGCCGTTCTCGTGCTGGTGTTGCTCGCCGTCATCGTCAACGCCCTGATCAAGCTGGTTCGGCGGGGTTGGGCGTTGACGCAGGCGGAGCTGATGCTGGTCTGGTGCATGGGCCTCGTCGCGGATCGGCTGGTCATAGTCCAGGAGCGTGATGTCGAACAGCACCTCGTAGCGGCCATGCTGGTTGCACTGGCGGCCACATGCTGAGGGCGACATGCCATTTCTTCGTAGCCTTCATCCTCACGGAGGTCTTCCTGGACAGCCTGGCGGTGATGACCACGCTCGTCACACGGGGCACCGTGCCTGCGTTCTAGCAGTGCCAACGCGCTAACCCGCGACATCGGGGCGAACCAGCCGGACCTAGCGCATGGCTCCGGTCATTGCAAGAACGAATCCAAAGATGGCCCCGAGGACACCGAAAATACACGCGATCAGCAACATACTCCTTGCCCAGCCGTCTGGCAGGGCCCCCTGGCGGCCTTGGTAGATCGTACAGACGACGAGGGTGCCAACGACCAAGGCCATCAAGTCCAAAGGGGCCTCATGACGAGCGAAAACCCGGACCATCAGGTCAATCCAGAGTGCGATGGTGAGGAACAAGTAGCCCCTAGTGTAGATGGCGTTCCTGACAGCCACGGTGCGCTCATCGCTTTCCACCGCGCGAGTAGTCCTCATGTCGCTTCTCCGTTCAGAAAGAACAGTTCATCCACCCCTTTCTCCAGTTGTTTGGCGAGGAGGAAGGCCAGCAGGGCTGACGGGCAATATCGCCCCGTCTCGATGGCACTAATGGTTTGACGCGTCACGCGCACGGGGCCGGCGAGTTGCTCTTGCGAGAGCCCGCGTTCGGCGCGTGCGACTTTCAAACGGTTGCCAAGTGTCTGGGTCGCCATCAGGTCACCTCCATTGGCGGTATTGTAAGGTATACTTGTCAGAATGTCAAGTGGACAAGTCAATATGTAAAGATAACCAGGCACATTTGGGTGGCGCAGCGTCAGAGAGTTTCTCCGTTTGGCCTACAACGTCAGACTTTGCGCCACCGAGACGTGACGGCAATTATGAATTAGGGCTATGCACTTCGCTCTTGTGAATGCCATATGTTGTAGGTCACAGATCCGGTCGACCGCTCTGGATTTGGCCGCCGAAAACGGGCTCCACTGCCACTGCTTGCTGCATGAGG
>DAOVRD010000213.1 GCA_030628375.1 Planctomycetota bacterium | reverse complement strand
GGGTTGACTGGATGCTCTCGGCGGTCTCAGCGCCGCTGCGCCACAGGTCCTTCGAGAAGTCCGGCCTGTACTCCCACAGGCCGTTGCAGATCGCCGCGGGCCATTTCGGCGTCGCCACGCCGTGGTACTTGATCGGTTCCGTATGGCCCCAGCGATAGACGAGCGCTTCGCCCGGCCTGAGCGTCATGTCCATCGTGGTGCCGGTGCGGCAGTTGCGGTTGCCCTTGGCCTCGCCCTCGTAGACGAAGATGGACGCCTGCTTCTCGTCGTGGCGGCGGGAGTTGGGGTGAAGGATGCCGTGGGTGTGCGTGCGCTTCACCAGGTCGTGGTCCTGCACGAGGTCCTGCTCGCTGGCGACCGTCTCGTTGTCCCGCAGCAGGTAAAGGCCCTGCATGTCGCCGTCGAGCAGATGCCATCGTCCGTCGTAGAAGACCTGCGAGATGCAATGCGTCAGCGGCCTGGCAGGGCAGACCTTCAGGCCCGCTGCGGTCCAGAGTCCTGCCATGGCGATGGAGTCGTTGCCGCACGTGTTGTGGCCGTAGACGTTGAAGACCCTCACGGGGTCACCCAGCTCCTTGTTGTCGCCTTGCCAATGGTAGCGGTGCGTGACCTGCTGGTACCACAATGCGAGGGCCTTCTCCTTGTCGCTCATGCCGGGTTCGAGGGGCGCCTGCGCGATCTGCCGGATGTTGCGGAAGTCGTTCCGGCCGTTGGAGAGCCACGGGTTCACCACGTCGGTCTCGCCCAGGTTCTCGATGCGCACCGCGCGGTTGGACTCCCATCTCAGCTCCACGCCCTCGAACACCCCGAACGGCGAGCGGCAGTTCTGGCCGTCCATCGTGCCGCCCTGGGTGATGGCGTACTCGTGCAACCCGGAGGCGATCTCCTCGACGCGACTCTTGCGTACGTCCGTGGGATCGGTATTGGACGCCCACGGCTCCAGGGCCTGACGCTCGGCGAACCATGCACCGAAGATCAGAAACGCCACGGCCACGGCCCAAACCCACCACTGTGCACTCATGCCTTCCTCCCGTCTGTCATTCTGCCAGATGCTCCGACGACCAAACGTCGCACACATTACCCCGTTCCGGGTCTCCAGTCAATTTCCCGGGGATCTGTCTGGGCCTGGGGATTGGACTCAACTCCGGGACGTCCGTTGAAGAATCCGGCTCAGCCGGATCTCAGGCGAGGGCGCCTGAGCTACATGGGGCTACGTCGAATGCGAATGTAGCGCAGCCGCCCTCGGCTGCGGCGAATGGGCCGGATCTCAGGCTGCGGCGCCTGAGCTACACACAGACACGGCGCCTAGCCGTCCTGATCCTGCTCGGGCTGATCGGGAAGGATGACGGCCACCCCGCTGACCCTGTCCTTTTTCGTGGTGGTGATGAGCTTGACGCCCTGCGTGCCGCGACCAATGCCGCTTATGGAAGCGACGGGGATACGCACGATCATGCCCTGCTCGGTGATAAGGAACAGCTCCTGATCCTCAGTCACTTCGCGGACGGCCACGACGGGTCCGTTGCGCTTCGTTGTCTTGATGTCAATGACGCCGAGCCCGCCCCGGTTGTGGAGAGGGTACTCCGAGAACGCCGTCCGCTTGCCGTAGCCGTTCTGACAGACCGTCAGCAGCGCGGCGTCCTGGCGCACCAGCGCCATGCCCACGACCCTGTCTTTGCCGCGAAAACGGATGCCGCGAACGCCGGCGGCGGTGCGGCCCATGGGGCGCACGTGGCGTTCGTCGAACCGAATGGCCCGGCCCCTGCGCGTGCCCAGCACCACCTCTTCGTCTCCGCCGGTCTTGCGCACTCCGATCAGGCGATCCCCCTTCGCCAGCCTGATGGCGATGATGCCGCCCGACCCCCGCTTGCCGAATTCCTCCAGAGCCGTCTTCTTCACCGCGCCGGAAGCCGTCGCCATCAGCAGGTAAGCGTCCTGCTCGAAATCCCGGACGGGTATCACGCCCGTGATCTTCTCCCCCTCCTCCAGGGAGAGGATGTTCACCAGTGCGCGCCCCTTGGCCGTGCGTTGCATCTCGGGGATCATGAAGACCTTGAGCCAGTAGGCCAGCCCCAGGTCCGTAAACAGCATGATATAGTCGTGGGTCGAGGCAGTGAACAGGTTGCTGACGAAGTCGTCCTGGCCCAGGTCAACGCCGATGACGCCCTTGCCGCCCCGGCCCTGGGCCCGGAACGCATCCAGCGCCGCCCTCTTGACGTAGCCCTTGTAGCTGACCGTCACTATGACGTCCTCCTCGGCGATCAGGTCCTCCCTGAGCAGCATCTTGGCCTCGCCCGTGATCGTAGTGCGCCTGTCGTCGCCATACCTTTCTTTGATGTCCTCCAGGTCCTGACGCACGATGGCCACGAGTTCGCTTCGGTCGGCCAGGATTCCTTTGTACTGCTTGATCTTTGCCAGCAGGTCCTTGTGTTCCTGTTCGACCTTGAGCCGTTCGAGCCCGACCAGGCTGCGCAACTGCATCCCGACAATGGCGCCCACCTGCCTATCGGTCAAGTCGAACTTCTCCATGAGGCGGCTGCGGGCCTCGGCGACCTCCTGGCTGCTGCGGATTATGGCGATCACCTCGTCAATGTTCAGAATGGCGATCTTCAGCCCCTCGACGATGTGGGCGCGGTCCTCGGCCTGCCTCAGCAGATGTTCCGTGCGCCGGCGTATCACCACCACGCGGTGCTCGACGTGGAGCTGCAGGGCGCGCTTCAGGGTCAGGGTCTCGGGCAGCCCGTCCACTATCGCGATCAGGATGATGCTGAGGGTGGTCTGGAGCGGGGTGTGCCGGAAGAGCTGGTTGAGAACCACGTCCTCGTCGGCCTCGCGTTTCAGGTCTATCGCGATGCGCGTGCCCGATCTGTCGCTTTCGTTGCGGATGTCCTGGACGTCCTCAACTCGGCCCGCCCGCACGGCATCCGCAATCCTCGCAACCAGGTTGTCGCGGTCCATTCTGTAAGGCACTTCGGTCACGACGATCGTGCGCCGCCCGCCCCTGCCGGCTTCGAAATGCGTGCGCCCCCGCAGAAGCGTAGTGCCGCGACCGGTCATATACCCTTCGTAGATGCCCTGCCGGCCGCAGATGATGCCGCCGGTGGGGAAGTCGGGGCCCGGGATGATGTCCATCAGTTGCTCAATCGAGATGTCCGGGTTGTCCAGCAGGGCCATCGTCGCGTCGCAGAGCTCCCGGATGTTGTGCGGGGGGATGTTGGTGGCCATTCCCACGGCGATTCCGGTCGCCCCGTTAGCCAGCAGGTTGGGGAGCCGGGCGGGCAAGACGGACGGTTCGTTGCGCGTGCCGTCGTAGTTGTCCACGAAGTCCACGGTGTCGAGTCTCAGGTCCTCCAGCATCTCCACGCCCGCCCGCATCAGCCGGGCCTCGGTGTAACGCTGGGCCGCCGGAGGGTCGCCGTCCATCGAGCCGAAGTTGCCCTGGCTGTCCACCAGCGGGTAGCGCATGGTGAAAGGCTGCGCCATGCGGACCAGCGTATCGTAGATGGCGCCCTCGCCGTGGGGATGGTAGTTCCCGTGGACGTCACCGACGATCTTTCCGCACTTCCTGGTCTTGGCGCGCGGTCCCAGGTTCAGCTCGTTCATGCCCACCAGGATGCGGCGCTGCACCGGCTTCAGTCCGTCCCGCACGTCGGGAAGTGCGCGGCTGACGATCACGCTCATTGCGAACGTCAGGTACGCCTCTTTCATCTCGTCTTCTATCAGCAGTTCTTCTATTTCTGCTTCGTGCGACATCTGTGTTCGCTCTTTCTTGAGTCAGAAGTGCCGGCGGCTGAGCCACCTTCTCCAACGCGCCCCTAAGGCGCAACGGGGCGGAACAGGCCCCGCGCCGCTGCGCAGCACATCGCCCAGCGCAAGTAGCTGTTGCGGTCCAGCTTACCGACGACCTTCGGGATGCCGGCCAAACGCCCTTCTGCGGCCGCCCGAAAGCGCCCCGGGAAGAAGCCCCGCCCGGCCCACTTCAACACGTCCGCCAGCAACAGCACCAGGTTCTGCCTGCCGCTGGGCTTGAGGCGTTCCTCCAGATAGCCGTACCGCACCTGATGCTCCGTGAATGCCAGCGCGTAAGCCCTGCCCGCGCGGTCGCTGAGCGCGAGCGTCATCTGCACTTCGGGTCTCTCCTCACGGGGCCTGGGCCTGGCGGACCGAATCCTGATCCTCGCCATGCCGATGCTGCCTACCGTGTATTTCTCGCGGGCCTCGTGCTGCCTTCCCGCTCGCCCGGCGAGCTCGTGCTGAGTGCAGATCCCGGCTGCCACGGTCTCCCACGGCACGGACCTGACCGTTCCCTCCCTGTCAGGCTGAACGTGCAGCGCACGCTCGTCCGCGCCGTAGATGCACACCAGCGGCAGCTTCCTCTCAACCGCCGGGACAAGCTCCGCAGGCATCGCGAAGGCCTCCACGCCCTTTCTCTCCAGGACCTCTACCATCTCGCGCGCCGAGTCCAACCTCAAGCCTTCGGCCAGGATGCCCATGCCGCGCATCACTTGCCGCCGGGCATCAAGGGGAGTCTTCCCGGTGAACGCGGCGATCACAGGGCCGGCATCGAGCGGGTTGATCCTCTGCTCTCGGGCAGAGCAGACCAGTGCGGCGACCCCGCCGCCGAGTCCCGCCAGGTCCGGAGGAGTCGGCTCTACGGCCGCTACGGTCCCGCCCGGGGCCGTCTCCACCTCGACGGCCTCGACTTCCCGGCCGGTCCCCGCCTCTGGCACGGCAACGGTCGCGCGGCAGACGGGGCACCTCTCCTCCCTGCCGGACCTGATGCGGGGAACTTTGAAGGCCGCCCCGCAGAACGGACACTCGACCTGGAGGTCGAAGTCAACCATAGAACGGCTCGCGGACGATCGGGACGGAACTCGGGACGGCGCACGCCGTCGTGCGCTCTCAGACGTCGAGGTTCTTGACGTCCATGGCGTAGCGCTCGATAAACTCACGCCGGCGTTTCACGTCCTTGCCGGCCAGTATCGTGAAGTAGTTGTCGGCCTTTATCACATCGCCGATCGTCACCCGGACGATCCTGCGCGTGTCGGGGTTGAGCGTCGTCTCCGCCAGTTCTGCCGCATCCATCTCGCCCAATCCCTTGTAGCGCTGTATGTCCAGGCCCTCCTTGCCCAACTCCCCCACCGCGGGGACTACGCCCAGCAAGGAGGTCACCTGCGCTTCGTTGCCGTTCGACCCGATGGAGAAGCATGCCCGGGGTTTGCCCCGCTCGGGCTCGTAGAGATGGCCAATGGGAATGCCCAGCGCTTCGATCCCGTCCACGATCCCGGCGACACTGGAGGCCTGGTCGAACCTGAGCGGCCTGATGCTGTTGGGCGGAAGAGCGACCTTGCCGGTGACGTCCTCGTCCTCCTCGAAGATGTCCAGGTCCTTGCCCTTCTGCTCCAACTTTCCATGTAGACCCAGGACGAAAGCATCGTAGTCTTCTGCGCTGTAGAACAGCCGTTCGTGCCGCTTCTTGCGCCCATCTACATGTATGACGCGGTAGAGGGGGAAGCTGCCGCCGTGTTTCTTGCTCCTGTTCCCCATGTAGCGGCGGAAGCTCATCCCCTGCGCCTCCACGCGCGCGCTCTGGACCTCCAACTCGCTGAGCAAGTCCAGCAGCGCGGCAAACTGCACCTGTGGCAGCTCGCCCTGCGGCTTGCCCGCAAGGCTGAACGCCAGCGTCGCATCCTGGGAGCCCAGTTCCAGCAGCGTCCTCTGAAGGGCGCGGTCGTCGTGGACGTATTGCTTCTTTCCCTTGCGCGTGACTCTGTAGAGCGGCGGCTGGGCGATGTAGATCCTGCCGTCATCTATAAGCTGCGACATCTGGCGGAAGAAGAAGGTCAGCAGCAGCGTGCGGATGTGGGCGCCGTCAATGTCGGCGTCGGTCATGATGATGATCTTGCCGTACCTTACCTTTGACGCGTTGAAATCGCCCTCGCCGATGCTGGTCCCCAGCGCGGCGATAAGGGCCCGTATCTCCGTGTTGGACAGCATCTTGTCAATGCGGGCTTTCTCGACGTTCAAGATGACGCCCCGCAGCGGCAGGATGGCCTGGAACCGGCGGTCGCGGCCCATGCCCGCCGTGCCGCCCGCGCTCTGGCCCTCGACGATGAAAACCTCCGTGCTCTGGACGTCCCGGCTGGAACAGTCGCGCAGTTTGCCCGGCAGGTTGCCGCTGGTCAGCGCCCCCTTGCGTCTGGTCAGCTCGCGTGCTTTCCTGGCGGCCTCGCGCGCCTGCGCTGCCTCCACCGCCTTGGCCACGACAAGCCTGGCCACCTGGGGGTTCTCCTCGCAGTAGGCGCTCAGTTTCTCGTAGAGCATCTGCTCCACGAAGCCGCCCACCTCGCGATTGCCCAGCCTCGTCTTGGTCTGGCCCTCGAACTGCGGCTCGGGCAGCTTTATGCTGATGACGGCTGTCAGTCCTTCCCGGTAGTCCTGGCCCACGGGGGCGATGTCCTTCAGCAGCCCCTTGTCCCGCCCGTATGTGTTCAGTGCACGTGTCAGCGCGCCGCGCAACCCGCTGAGGTGAGTGCCGCCTTCGGCGGTGTTTATGTTGTTGGCAAAGGAGAAAACGGTCTCCATGTAGCTGGAGTTGTACTGGAAGGCAATCTCGCAGATGACGCCGTTAGCCTCGTCCGCCACGTAGACCACGTCCTCGTGGAGCGGCTCCTTGCCCTCGTTGAGGTACTGGACGAACTCCCTGATGCCGCCCCGGTAAAGGAACGACTCCTCGCTGCCGTCGGCGGCGCTGGAGAGACTGATGCGGACGCCGGCGCTCAGGAACGCGAGTTCTCGCAGGCGCCGCGCGATGATGTCCCGCCTGAACTTGAGCGTTTCGAATATGTCTTCGTCCGGCTTGAAGCGGATTCGGGTGCCGTGCCGATCCGTCCTGCCGCGGTTCTCTACGGGCGTCTTGGGCTCGCCGCGCTCGTAACGCTGGTAGTACACGTGCCCCCCCAGCCAGACCTCCGCCTCCAACCACTCGCTCAGGGCATTCACACAGGAGACGCCGACTCCGTGGAGGCCTGCGGACACCTTGTAGCTCTTGTGGTCGAACTTGGCCCCCGCGTTCAGCATGGTCATCACGACCTCGAGGCCGCTCTTCCCGACATCGGGAAGGATGTCCACCGGAATCCCGCCGCCGTTGTCAGTGACCGATATGCTCCCGTCCTCATGAAGGCGGACCTCGATGTTGTCGCAGCGCTCCGCCAGGGCCTCGTCTATGCTGTTGGCCACCACCTCTTCCACCAGATGATGCAGCCCGCGCTCCGCCGTGTCACCGATGTACATGGCCGGCCGGCGCCGGACGTGCTCGATCCCGCCCAGCACGCGAATGTCCTCGGCCTCGTAGCTCTGGAGCACGCCTTCTTCAGCGCACATGTAACCCAACTTCCCTTACCGGTGCCTTCACTGCTCGATCTCC
>DAOVRD010000324.1 GCA_030628375.1 Planctomycetota bacterium | reverse complement strand
GGCGGATGGGCAAGGGCCGGGGAGTCCCGGGTGGAACGAGCGGGCGCGCGAAGTGGTTGAGCGGTGGGCAGAATGCCTGACCCAAGCTGATGAAATGCTGGGCCGGCCGGCACTCTTCATGCCGATCGCCGATACCTATCCGGGGGCCGTCCTTATGGAGGCCAAGATGGAGTTGCTGGGCTACAACCGACAGCTTGCGCGGTTGCTGTGCGTCCAGTCCAAACTCCAGGCAGCGGAGGGCCGGTCTGAGGCCGGGATGCGCACAGCCCAGAAGATCGCCGACCTCGGATTGCTGCTTGCCCATAGCGGTGATTGTCTGATTACTTACCTGACGGGCTCTGCAATCTTGCATATGGCCTTTGCGCAGGTGCAGGAGATTGCGCGCTGCGAACCGGCCGGCCGGCAAGTGCTCGTGGCCGAGATCGAGCACCTGGAACTAACGGGCACGCTCAGAACCGCCGTCATCCGCACATTGGCGGGTGAGTTTGCCTACGACATGCGAATGATCACAGCACTCACCAAACTCAACTGGGACCAGGACTTGGAGGGAACTGAAGACTACATGCCGAGGGGGTTGCAGAGAGTACTCCGGCGGCTTCCTTTCTTGAAGTTGAACATGACCCACAACTCACTCGGTCACCACCTGGAAGAGGCTGTCGGCCGACTCGACCACTACCAAGTACCTCCACCTGATCAGCCGGTCCACGTTGTGCCCGCTTGGCCGGCTTCGGCCGGGCTGGGCCAATGTGTCCGCAATCCTGTCGGGGCCATCTTGGTGCAGATGCTGTTGCCCGTGCTTCATCGCACGGCGGTGCAGTACTTCCGCCTTGTCGCCAACGCCCGCATTACGCAGGTGTTGCTGGCGCTGAGGTGCTATCATGAGGAGCACGGGCGGCTGCCGGGCACGCTGGAGGAGCTGGCGCCCGAGTACTTCGACGCAGTGCCGGTTGACCCGTTCACGGAGCAACCCTTCGGCTACAGGCCGCACGGCGAGCCCCCGCGCATCTGGTCGGTCGGCCCCGATCAGAAACGCGACAGACCGCACGCCGAGCGCGGCGACGACCTGCTCGTCGAACTGGGTTTCGCTGCGGCGGAAGAATGAGGGATAAGGTGCGAAGCCCGGGCATGGGGCGCGGGCAGGATGCCCGCGCTACAGCCGGCCAGAGGCCGGCGCTACAGGGCCACGCAGTCATGATGGATGCAGACCTACAGAGCAACCCTTCGGAGGACTGTCGTAGCGCCGGCGTCCCGCCGGCTGTGCCCGGAGCGTCTCGCTCCGGGGAGGTGGCCGTGCGAAGCCGCGGACGGCTTCCACACATCGAACGTCAGGGGGCCGTGTACTTTGTCACGTTTCGTTTGGCTGACAGCCTGACGGCCGCGGCCGTGCGGCGACTGCGCGACGAGCGGCGGCGCCTTGCCGAACTGGCACGCCAAGACGGGCGAGTTCTGCGTCCGGAGGAGGCCTGGCATATTGATCGGGCCTATCGACGGCAAGTAGAGGCCGCCCTTGACCGGGCGCAAGGCAACTGCTGGCTTAGAAGGCCGACTGTCGCGCAGATGGTTGTCACGGCGCTACAGCGTTTCGCACAGCAGCGATACATCCTGGGACCGTGGTGTGTGATGCCGAACCACGTTCACGTCCTCGTGAGGCCCATAAGACACCATTCGCTCGCCCACATCCTGCACTCGTGGAAGTCATTTACGGCCAAGGCGGCGAACCGAATGCTCGGCCGCAGCGGAACTTTCTGGCAGCGGGAGTACTACGACCACATTGTCAGGAACCAGAAGGAACTGCGGCGGTGTGCAGACTACATTGCGTCGAATCCTGTGCGTGCTGGATTGGCTGATTGGCCGTGGATGAGAGAGGGCGATCTAGAGGGCTTGGTCGCTGGGTAGCCGGCTGTGCATATGGAACTGCATGGGTCAATTACGACGGACACGACGGACGGAGGGGACGAAGAAGTGCGAGTGCTCAACCTCCGACGTTGCGTTGTGACCGTCGGCCCGTTGTGGTAGTCGTTTGGGTTGAACTCGGGGCCATTGCGGAGGGGAACCACCGATGAGGACGGGCAATGCCGACCTCTACGTGGGCACGGCCGGGTGGTCCTACAAGGACTGGAACGGCATCGTCTATCCCGAGCCCAGGCCGAGGGGATTCCGGCCGCCGACGTTCCTGGCGCAGTACTTCAACACCATCGAGGTGAACACGACGTTCTACCGTCCCCCGAATCCCGCCTTCTGCGAGCGCTGGGTCAGGGACGTGGCCGGGCGCGAGGACTTCCTCTACACGGCCAAGCTCTGGCAGCGCTTCACGCACCAGCGCGACGAACGCTGGATGCAGAGGGAGGTCCAGGTGTTCCGCGACGGCATCGCTCCGCTGGTCGAGGCGGGGAAGCTGGGCGCGCTGCTGGTGCAGTTTCCGTGGTCGTTCCGATACAACCCCCAGAGCGAGCGGTACGTTGCCGAGCTGGTGGAGGAGTTCTCGGACCTGCCGCTGGTGCTCGAGGTGCGCAGCAAGGGCTGGGTTCAGGACCGCGCCCTTCAGTTCATCGAGTCGCTCGGCATCGGGTTCTGCAACATAGACCAGCCGGCGTTCCGGGGCAACATCCCGCTGACTTCCTACGCGTTCGGCTCGCTGGGTTATCTGCGCCTCCACGGCCGCAACTACGCGGCCTGGTTCGACAAGGCGGCGGGACGCGACCAGCGCTACGACTACTTCTACAAGGAAGGCGAGCTGGACGAGATACAGGCGGCGCTGGAAGAGATCGCCGGGCGGGTCGAGCGCATGTTCGTCATCGCCAACAATCACTACCGGGGGCAGGCGGTGGCGACGGGCATTCAGCTCATGAACCGCCTGACGGGGGAGGACTTCGGCTTCCCCGGCCAGGTGGGCGAGCTGTACGGGCTGATCTGAGTCACCCGGCGCGCGACGGGGTGGAGAATTGCAAAGGCCGCGCCCTCCATCTATAATGCAACGGGAGCCGGCCTTTGTCATTCGTGGAAGGAGCGCAATGCCAGCAGCCGAGGGCCAGAAGCCCGACATCTCAGTGAATCTGTGCGGCATAGCTCTTTCCAATCCCACCGTTCTTGCGTCGGGCATCCTGGGCATCTCAAAGGAGATGCTCCGGCGCGTCGCTGAGTGCGGGGCGGGCGCCGCCACGATCAAGAGCGTCACGCTCGAGCCGCGCGAAGGTCACAACAACCCCACCGTCATCGCCTTCGAGGCCGGCATGCTCAACGCCGTGGGCTACTCCAACCCGGGGGTGGACGAGGCGGTGGGCGAGTTCCAGGGGATTGGCGAGCTGCCGATTCCGATCTTCGCCAGCGCCGTCGGGACCGAGGCCGAGGAGTTCGCGCAAGTGGCCGCGCGGCTGATGCCGTGCGGATTCGCGGCGCTGGAGATTCCCCTCTCCTGTCCCCATACGCCGGGTTACGGGATCCTGGCCGGGCACGGCACGCCTGAGGCGACGGAGCGCATCACGCGGGCCGTCCGCTCCGTGACGGACCGGCCGCTCTTCGTGAAGCTCTCGCCGAACGTTCCCGCCATCGGGGAAGTGGCATTGGCTGCCCTGGAGGGCGGCGCCGACGGCATCTCGGCTGTCAACACGCTCGGGCCGGGGATGATCATCAACGTGGAGACGCGGGAGCCGGTTCTCGATTTCAAGATGGGCGGGGTCTCGGGGCCTGCGCTGCGGCCCGTTGCGGTTCGCTGCGTGTATGACGTGGCCGGTGCGCTGCGGCGCGCCAAGAAGCGGGCGCCCATCATCGGCATCGGGGGCGTGGCCTGCGGGCGCGATGCGATGGAGATGATAATGGCCGGGGCCACCGCCGTCGGGGTGGGGACGGCGGTTTACGAGAGAGGGATCGAAGTGTTCCGTCGCATCGGCGACGAACTGCGGGACCTCTGCGGCCGCCTGGGGATCGAGTCCCTCGGGGAAGTCCGCGGGGCAGTGCTCGACTGAAAGGAGCAGGGGCGCATGCACGCTGCGCCGCACCATGGTGATGCATTCAGGCCGTCCTTGCCCGTCGTACTGACGGTCGCGGAGGTCAAGCGCGAGAATGACGAGATGGCCACGGTATTCTTCCCGGTGCCGGACACGCAGGAGGCCGCCCGGGACGGGCTGGACCTGACTTCGTTCGCGCCCGGCCAGTTCTTCATGGTATGGCTTCCCAGGCTGGACGAGAAGCCGTATGCGATCGCCTACCTGGACGAGGGCCGGTTCGGCATCACGGTGCAGAGGCGCGGGCCGTTTTCCACGCGGCTCTGTCGCCTGGAGCCGGGGTCCAGGGCGGGGCTGCGGGGGCCTTTCGGTCGGGGGTTCTGGAACGTCGAGGACTACGCGGCCTCGGAGCGCGTCGCCCTGGTCGGCGGGGGCTGCGGCATGGCGGTGCTGGCAGTGCTGGCGGACAAGCTTCCGCGCGCCGCCATTGTGCAGGGGGCGCGTTCGGCGAATCTGCTGCTCTACGTGGATCGGTTCGAGGGCCAGGTCGTCTTCACGGACGACGGCTCGGCGGGGCGCCGGGGTTTCCCGACGGAGTGGCTGGAAGAGCAGGTTGAGGGCGGCGCCCTG
>DAOVRD010000188.1 GCA_030628375.1 Planctomycetota bacterium | reverse complement strand
GCCTGCGCCGCGACCGTGGCGATCCAGTCCGAGTGCTCGAAGGCCATGTCTATCCGTTCGTACTGCCGATCGATGTAGTCCGGGCTGAGGCCGGGCCGCTGCAGGTTCTCCCAGTCAACCTTGAGTTCCTTTCGGCTCTTGTCCATGCCGTCGCGTAGCAGCCAATAGCCCCCGTACTCCCACGGGCCGAACGCGGACAGCTCCCACGTGCGGAACGCGCGCCAGTTGTCGGCGAAGTACATGGCTTGCACCGGGTGCCGTTCCTGGAAGGCGCTGGAGCCCAGCACGTGGGGATAGTCCCAGCGATGCCAGAGCCTGCCGGCGCGGGACTGCTCCGCCTCCCAGCGCAGGTTCCGTTTCTCCATTTCGCTTATCCGGAAGGCACGGTCCCCGAAGAATTGCGCATTCCACTCGGCCACGCAGAACTCCCACGGCACCGCCGCGCTGCCGAATGACCGTCTCCCCTTGTACCACCCCCGGTACATCGCCCAATCCCAGGTGGCTGGCGCCGCGTATTCACACAGGAAGAGCGGCTTGACGCCTTTCGTTGCCCAGCGTTCGAACCAGTCGCTCATCTCCTGGATGGGCGCCCAGTTCGCGTAGAAGTTGCTCGTGTGCATTGAACCCAGGTTGCCCGAGGCGTGATGGTAGACGATCCGGCCGGGGTCAATCCGGTTGATGATCCTCTCCGCTCGCAGGGCCTGTTGCAGCATGGGCAGCGACGACGGGCGAGGGTCCTGGATGCCGTCGATCATGTCCGGGTCCATGTCCTCCGCGTAGCACGTGGTGTTGTGGCTGGTCACGTAGAAGACGACCGACGGATGGTTGCCGGCCACCCGGGCGTAGAACGCCGCGTGCTCGGCGTAGCCGTTCGTCTCGTCCGCGTCGGCGGCGTCCCAGTTATAATGCCGCATGTGCGGCTGCGAAAGTCCGATGAGCATGCCCACGTCGTCGGCCGCACGGAGGACTTCTGCGAAACTCAGGTGCGCGCCCGGTGGGCAGCCGTAGTTGTGCGTGTGGACGTAGTTGATCCCCAAGCTCTGCATGCGCTCCAGCGTCTCCCGCGCCGCATCGTAATGGGCCCAGGCGGCTCCGACCTGGGCGTTGTCCACCGGGACGGCGGACAGAAAGATGCGCGTCCCGTTCAGGTAGAAGTCGCGCCCGTCAATCCAGAACTCGCGGAACCCGAAGCGTTCGGGAATGGACATGTCGAGCACGGCCCCGTCGGCATCCACCAGGCTCAGGTTGAACTCATACTGGTTCTCGGGCGTGTGGGTGTCCCAGAGCTTTTCGGGCTTCCAGGCCTCGGTGAATGCGATGCGGCCGTCTTTGAGGCCTGCGCCCTTGAAGGCCTTGCTTGCGAACTCCCCGACGCTGCGGCCGTCCTCCGTGACCTCGGCCCGAAGGGCATAGCGGCCGTCCGGGTCCAGGCCCTCCAGCGCGGAGTCGAACGTGATCTCCCACTCGCGCACCGACGTGTCCACCTTCACGTCGCCGATGCGCGCGCCCGGGGGCGTGCCGACGAGGTACACGTCGCCGCACAGGCCGCGGCGCTCCACCGACCCCCTCACCTCTCTGGCCGCGTTGGTGTCGTTGAAGGCGAGCATGACGCCCCTCAACGGCATGGCTACTACGGCCATGCTGAGGACGTGCTTGCCGCCCGGGCGGCATGCCGACGTGATGTCCACCTCGCCACGCGGGAAGAGTATTTCGCCCGTCTTCTTGCCGTCAACATAGACGGTAGCAAAGGAGTTGAGGTACTCAGCGTACACGGTGATGCGCCGGCCGGCCCATTCGGCGGGCACGGCGATCTCCCGCTGGTACCAGGCCATGGTGACGCTGCGCAGACTCTCGTCCCGCCAGCTCGGATGGACGTGGACAGTCTGGCTGTCCTTCTGCAGCCAGCTGGTGATCCCCGGCCAGCACCCCGGCACCTTGAAGTAGCCCCACCTGTCCGCCGGCACTGCGTCCGGCGCATCTCCGGCGGGCTGCCAGCGCCACAGGCCGTTGATGGATATCCGCTCGCGCGTCGGCGTCGTTTCGCGGTAAGCCTTCTCCAGGTCCCAGACAGCCTTGACACCTTGGGGCAGCACCACGTCCGCACCCCTCTGACCGGCCGCCTGCCGCAGCGCACCGCAAGCAAGGGCCACTAACACGCAGATCGCAACCGCGGCCTTCCGAGATACCGCACGCATCGCATCCCTCCCACGAGCCGACCCTTGCCCCACGCCTGCCACGCATGGCAACGTGGCTGTCAGAGTATATCGCTGGCGTCGGCGTTGGTCAATCCACCGGGCTCGCGCTGCGGCAGTGGCACGGGGGCCTCCGTGGGGGAAGTCCAGCCCCCATGCCGGTTGACAAGCCGGGCAGCGGTGTGTAGCCTTGCCCCGTGCGCATCGGACCGGTGTCTGCCCTGTTCTCATCCCTTCGTTCCTGAGCCCCCGGAGGCGGTGTGCGGGGTCTTCGGTAACATGGGCGGCAACGATCCGGATGAGATTCCGGAGGAACAGCGATGATGCAGGTAGGATGGGCTTCCGTTGACATCACGCCCCCGCGGCCAGTCGTGCTGCAGGGCCAGTTCTACACGCGCGTCTCTGAGCGTGTGAATGACCCGTTGACGGCGACCGCCCTCGCAATCGAAGGGTCGGCCGACGGCGAAGCGACCGATCAGGCCGTGATGGTCTCGTGTGATCGGGTCAATATCCCGGGCTTCATCCAGGAGAGGGTCCGCGAGGTCGCCGGCCGGCGCCTGGCGGGATTCGACGTTGGGAAGCTGTTCCTCAACGCCACGCACACGCATACGGCCCCCCAGGTCAGCGAGGGCTCGTACCCTCCGCCGGGCCAAGGTGTGATGACGGCGACGGAGTATGCCGACCTGCTTGTCGAACGCGTGGCCGACATGGTGGTCCAGGCGTGGGAGGGCCGCAGGCCGGGCGGCGTGACGTGGGCGTTCGGCCAGGCCGTCGTGGGCCACAACCGGCGCGCCGTCTACTTCGACGGCTCGGCGAAGATGTACGGGGATACCGACGACGAGCAGTTCGACTGCATCGAAGGCTACGAGGACCACAGCCTGAACGTGCTCTTCTTCTGGGATGAGGAGCAGCGCCTCACCGGCACGGTGCTCAACCTGGCCTGCCCCTCGCAGGTGACCGAGAACGCCTACTACGTTTCCGCCGATTTCTGGCACGAGGTCAGGACGGAGGTCCGCAGACGGCATGGAGATGGGCTCTTCATCCTGCCGCAGTGCGCGCCTGCCGGGGACCAGTCGCCCCACTTCCTGATCGGCAAGAAGGAAGAGGCATACATGCGCGAGCGCCTCGCTCTGACGGAACGGGAGGTGATCGCACAGGAGATCGCGAACGCCGTGGACGAACTGCTGCCGTCAGCCCGAGACCACATGCAGACCGATCCGGTCGTGCGGCACGTCGTGCGGACCGTCGCCCTGCCGGTGCGGATGGTCACCGACGTGGAGCTGGCCGCGGCCGAAGAGGAACTCGAACGACGCGGCGCCCTGGAGCCCGAGTCGGAGAAGGACGCCTCGCTTAACTTCGTGCACATGGGCCGCTGCCGGGGCGTGATCGAGCGCCACGGGCAACAGAAGTCTCAGCCCACCTATCCGCTGGAGCTTCACGTTCTCCGACTCGGCGAGGTGGCCATCGCGACGAATCCCTTCGAGCTGTTCCTCGATTTCGGCATCCGGATCAAGGCGCGCAGCAAGGCGCTGCAGACGTTCCTTGTGCAGCTCGTGGGCGATTCAAGGGGCTACCTGCCGACGGCGAAGGCCGTCGCCGCCCGGAGCTACGGTGCCGAGGTCGCAAGCAACCACGTGGGGCCGGAGGGCGGGCAGGTGCTGGTCGAGGCCACCGTAGAGGAGATCGCCCGCCTCTGGCGGACGGACTCCTTGTAGCTCAGGCGCCCCTTGGGCTCCGAAGCCTCGGCGTAGGAGGCTCGCCTGACTTGTAGCTCAGGCGCCCTCGCCTGAGTTCCGGCCATTCGCCGCAGCCGAGGGCGGCTGCGCTACATTACGAGCCGAGCCTCCGTCGCTCCTGCCGGAGCTATGGAGCCTGCGAGGGCGGCTGATAAGCACCAGGAGAGAAAGCATGGAGTTGGGCAACGTGCTCTACCTCTCGCGCAAAGACGTGGAGGAGGTGGGCTTCCCGATGGCGGACGTCATCGAGGCCCTCGAGGAGATGTTCAAGGAGAAGGGCCGGGGCAACGTGGAGATGCCTCCTAAGCCGGGCATCCGCCCCCGGCCGGACGCCTTCATCCTGGCCATGCCGGCCCACATCCCCGGGCTGGGATCGGCGGGAATGAAGTGGGTCTCCGGCTATCCCGACAACCGGAGCAAAGGGCTGCCCTACATCACGGGGCTGCTGATCCTCAACGACCCCGACACGGGCGTGCCCACCGCCGTCATGGACTGCACGTGGATAACGGCCGTGCGCACGGGCGCCGCCACGGCCGTGGCCGCCAGGCATCTGGCTCGCAAGGACAGCTCCAGCGTCGGCATCGTCGCGTGCGGCGTGCAGGGACGAACCAATCTGGAGGCCCTGTGCTGCCTGTTCGACATCCGGACGGTGAAGGCCTACGATGTGCGAGCCGAGTCCGCCGAGCGCTACGCCCGGGAGATGGGCGACCTGCTGGGCGTGGACGTCGAGCCCGTGGGCGAGGTGTCGCGGGCCGTGAAGGGAATGGACATCGTGGTCACCAGCCTGCCGACACGGAACGAGCCCGAGCCCTTCATCCCGGCCGGCTGGCTGGCGGAGGGTGCCTTTGCCTGCCCGCTGGACTTCGACACCTGCTGGCAGGGGGCGGCGATGGCGGAGGTGGACAAGTTCGCCACCGACGACCTGGGGCAAGTCGAGCACTACAAGCACGACGGATTCCTCCAGGCCGTGCCCGAGCCGTACGCCGACCTGGGCGAGATCGCCGCGGGCCTCAAGCCAGGCCGTGAGTCCGACTCCGAGCGCACCATGAGCATGAACCTCGGCCTCGCGCTGGAGGACGTGGCCACGGCGATTCGCATCTACCAGAGGGCCCGGGAGCGCGGCATCGGCACCGAGTTCCCGCTGTAAATGTAAGGCGACCATTGTGAAAGATCACACCGTCATGGGTGGGGCGGGCGCCTCGCCCGCCTCGCGGGCCCTGGGACCCCAGGTCCGGGGCGAGACGCCCCGGCTACCCAAAAGGGGTTAGGTCACCAGTAACTGGCAACCGGGAGGAACGCGAGTGCAGTCAGGCAACCCGACTCAAAGGCCCAACGTCGTCCTGGTCATTACCGACGACCAGGGCTATGGCGACATGGGCTGCACGGGCAATCCGTGGATACACACGCCGCATCTGGATGAGTTCCACGCGGCGGCGGTGCGGTTCCCGGACTTCCACGTATCGGCCCTCTGCACGCCCACCCGAGGCGCCCTGATGACGGGCCGCCGGCCGGTCCGCAACGGCGCCTGGGCCACGTGCTGGGGACGCTCCGTCCTGCGCAGGACGGAGGTCACGATGGCCGACGTCTTCGCGCAGAGCGGCTACCGCACCGGCATGTTCGGCAAGTGGCACCTGGGCGACAATTACCCCTACAGGCCGCAGGATCGCGGCTTCCAGACGGTCGTTGCGCATAAGGGCGGCGGCGTGGGACAGACCCCCGACTTCTGGGGCAACAACTACTTCGACGACACCTACTTTCACAACGGCGAGCCACGCGAGCACCAGGGCTACTGCACCGACGTGTGGTTCCGGGAGGCCGCGCGCTTCATCGAGTCGGCGAAGGGCGGGCCGTTCTTCGCCTACATCGCGACCAACGCGCCCCACCATCCCTTTCTGGTGGCCGATCACTACAAGGAGCCCTACCAGCGCATCCCCGACATCCCCGAGCCGGCGTTCTACGGCATGATCGCCAACATAGACGAGAACTTCGGGCGCCTCGTGCAGCAACTGGCCGAGTGGGGCCTGGCCGACGACACGATCCTGATCTTCATGACGGACAACGGCAGCTCGGGCGGCTGCCGGCTGGACCCGGAGCACTTCGTGACGGCCGGCTATAACGCCGGCATGCGCGGCATGAAGGGCTCCTACTACGATGGCGGCCACCGCGTGCCCTTCTTCGTCCGCTGGCCCGCCGGCAGCATCGGCGGTGGCCGGGATGTCGGCGAAATGGCGCTGCACGTGGACGTGCTGCCCACGATGATCGAGTTGTGCGGCCTGGAGGCCCCGCCGGGCGTGCAGTTCGACGGCGCAAGCCTGGCGCCGCTGCTTCGGGGCGAGACGGACGCGCTGCCCGGCGACAGGACGCACTTCGTCCAGCACCGCCAGAACACTAACCCGCCTGAAAAGTGGCACAACGCCGTCATGACGCGCCGCTGGCGGCTGGTGCACGGCAACGAGCTCTACGACATCAAGGCCGACTGCGGGCAGCGGCACGACGTGGCTGCCGACCACCCGGCCGTGGTCCGCCGGCTGCGAGATGCGCACGAGAGGTGGTGGGAGGCGATATCGGGTCGGCTGGACCAGTACTGCCCCATCAGTCTCGGCAACGACCACGAGAACCCCACCCGACTGAACGCCATGGACGTGCTGGGCGACGTGGCCTGGAACCAGTGCCACATCGCCATGGCCAAGAAGAGCACGGGCAAGTGGGCCGTGGACGTGGAGAAGCCGGGGGACTACCGGCTCTCGCTCCGACGCTGGCCCGAGGAGCTTGGACTGCCCATCGAAGAGGCGCTCTCGGAGGAGGACTTGTCCCGCCTGGCGCCTTACAACGTCGTGAGACAGTGTGGGACCATCCGGCCGACGAGGGCGCTGGTCAGGCTCTTCGGCGAGGAACGGACCTTCGACGTCGCACGGGGCGCCGAGGAGGCGAGTGTCGTTTTGCACGTGGACAGAACGGGCGAGACGCGGATGGAAGCCTGGTTTGAGGACGAGTCGGGCGAGCGCCAGGGCGCCTATTACGTCCACGTGGAACGGCTCTGAGTAGCCAGAGCACGATGCCAATCTCAAGACTCAGGAATGGGTCCGGCAGATGACGGCCTGATTGGCTTGCGCGTTGGCGCGCGATGGTGTATGACTGTCCGCCCGGCCCGGAGCGTCGGGCCCTTACTGCAACCCCGTGGAGGTGTGCCGGAAGGATGGAACGAATCGAGGTGACGCCGGAGTTCGTGCAGGGCGCAGTTTCTTTTGAACGTGGCGACGGCTGGATCAAGCCGTGGCGGCTCGTCTTCGAGCAGAAGGAGCTGTTCTACCCCGAGGACGGCCTGATGAGAACCGCCGAGGCGGCGGCCGGCGTGCGCCTGCGGTTCGAGACCGACGCCGACGCCGTGGTCCTGGAGGTCGAGCCGGCGGAGGAAGACCGCCCCTTCGATCTGACCTGCGGGTCGGAGCTTCTCCAGGCTGTCGTCCTCCCCGGCGGGGAGGGCACCGTCGAGTTCGCCGGCCTGACGCAGTCGCCGGCCACCTACGAACTCTGGCTGCCGCAGGGGAGCGCGGTGAAGCTGCGTGCTCTGTGCGTGCCCGACGGGGCGTCACTGCGGCCCGTCGAAGACCTGCGCCCACGTTGGGTCGCCTACGGCAGCTCCATCACGCAGTGCGGCGGCGCCCACAGCCCGGCGCGCACGTGGCCGGCCACCGCCGCCCGCCTGCTGGACCTGAACCTGACCAGTCTGGGCTACGGCGGCAACTGCCACTGCGACCCCATCGTCGGCATGATGATGGCCGACCTGCCCGCCGACCTGATCACGCTGAAGCTGGGCATCAACATCATGGCCCAGGGCTCGTTGGCTCCCCGCAGCTATCAGCCGGCCGTCATCGGCATGGTGCGCGCTATCCGCCGCAAGCAGCCCACGACGCCCATCGGCCTCATCACCGCCATCGTCTCGCCGCCGCGCGAGGAGCAGAAGAACGTGCTGGGGCTGAGCCTGTCGGACTACCGCACGCACACGGCCGAGGCCGTGCGCCGGCTGCGGGCCTGTGGCGACGAGCACGTGCACCTGTTCGATGGGCTCTCCCTGCTGGGCGAGGAGGACGCCGGATACCTCCCGGATGACACCCATCCCAACGCCGACGGTTACGAGCTGATCGGCCGGCGGGCGGCGGAGCAGGTGCTGCCAGCCCTGCTGGAG
>DAOVRD010000088.1 GCA_030628375.1 Planctomycetota bacterium | reverse complement strand
CTTGCCTTCGATGATCGTGTCGTTCTCGGGGTCGAGGCGGAGGGCCTTGACGGCGTAGACGATGGCCTCGTCCACGCGGGCTTGCAGCGCCACGACCATAGCCCGGTCGAACCAGGCGGCGGCGTGATTGGGATCGCTCTCAAGGGCCCTGCCCAGGGCTTCTTCCGCGCCCGCCAGGTCGTCTGCACGAATCAACTGAAGCGCCCTGTCTACCTCCTCTTCGGAGGCGTCGTTGTCGCTGTCAGGCTTCAGGAACTTCTTCGAAACCTTCAACGAATAGGGGCAGATCTGCGTTCTGAACTCGTTGCAGATGCCTTCCATCAAGTCGGCCAGGATGCCGCTCTCGGTCGGAAGGGCGGACCGCTCCGCCGAGCCCCTGTTGAAGCTGCGCGCGACGTTCTTCGAATGGACGATGCTGCCTGTCTCCACGTCCACGACGCGGAACGTGACCCTCCCGTCCGCGCTCATGGTGTAATAAGTGTAGGGCTCGCGCCGGTCGGCGTACTGCGGAACCGGGATCTCCGTCGTGGTGCCGTCGGCGTTAGTCATGGTCATGTAGTTGGTGCCAATGCGCACCCGAATAGTGCGATACCGCGTCTCCGAACGCACGTCAACCGACGAGGCCGTGACATCTCCCAACACCACGTGAGAAGCCCCCGCCAGTTTGCCGACCCGCACGGCAGTCTCGGAATCGAACACCGCCTGCCGCTGCAATCCATGTTCGTCGAGAACGGCCTCGAGGTCGCGGCGCTCGACCAGATCGTAGTAGCCCCACTCCGCCAGCGCTCCCTGCATCATGGCAGCCGCGCCGCCGGCGTTGCGCCCATGGAACGGGAGCACGGCGATCTTGCGGCAGCCATACTCTTTCAGGTCTACGACCGGCCGGAAGTGCGCCCAGGTCGCTATCTTTGTGGTGGCGCAGCCAAGCAATGAACTCATGCAGAGCAGCACGAGACACATCATCAGACACCTTGACACGCGTTGCACTTATGTTCTCCCTTTCGACACTGCCACAACCGGCACGCTACGGGCATAAACGCCCGCCGAGAAGCGTCTTAGGACCCGCTCAGTCGCGTGCTCAACTCCTTCAGTATCTCCGCACATGCGTTCCTGCCGGCCTCTCTGCGCGCGCGCCGCATGGCCTTTTCCTTGTTGTCTGTCCAGGCCTCCGTGCCGTCCCCTGTGAGCACCCTGACCGTTTTCTCCTCCGCCGGCAGGCTCGCATCAAGCAACCTGAACGAGTAGTCCGCCACCGCGACGTAGTAGGTCCCGGCACTGGTTTCCGTTGCGGCGATCTCGCCCGGCTCAACCTTACCGGCAACGATGAAGAGAAACGCCTGGGGACCGATGACCTGCTGAAGTTCCGAGAACACGCGCAGGAGTTCCGCCTCGTCCGCATCGCTTCTCAAGTTGTGCCCCGTCGCCACCTTCAGGACATCCGACTCCTGCACGAGCAAGAAGCCGCTGGCGCTGAGTCCCTCCATGATTGCGTCGGAGGCCACCTCATCGTCCACGTACACCGCTACGTACGTATTCGACCTGCCCGGCAGGTAGTAGGTGAACGTCGCCTGCGGCGCAGTCACGTGAGCCAGGTCCGCCTGCTCTGTCATGAACGCCAGATCCAGTTCAGCCACAATCGTGTTGACTGTCCCCGTGCCACCTTCAACGCGCTCGACGCGACAGACGGCCTCACCCCGGGCGTCCGTCTGGGCGCCGCCGGGGAGCTCGCCTTTCCCCTCGCTGAACCAGAAGCGCAGCGGCAGGCCGCCCACGGCCTTTTCCCCGTCCCCGGCAGTTGCACGCACAACCAACGGCTGCTTAAGCCCGTAGCCTGGGTGGATCCTCTGTCCGTCTCCCGACACCTTCTCGACGCTGATCTGGTGCAGCATCTCGCGGAGGTGGTCCTTTATCTCGGCCAGGATGGGCGCGCGGACCATGTCATAGAAGCTCTGTTGCATCCCCGAGGGGCAGACGACCATGCCGGCCAGTTGTATTCTGACAGCGCTCTGAATGTGCGTCAGCGCCTCCAGGTCGTCCTGCAGCGCCACCGGGTATAGCCCTTGCCCATGGCGGCTCCGGGAAGACTCATGCAGGCGTTCACCTTCCTCAACTGCCGACTGCACCCTCCTGGCGTAAACGGCGCCCGCCGCGGCCCTATCAAGCACGAGAGCCACTCCATGTTCGTTCGCCGCCGCATCGTACCAACTCTCGGCAACGCGCGTGCCCACCAGGTCATTGTCCGTGAACGAAACGGTCTTCTCCACAACATCAGTCAGGTTCTTGACCAGCGCGTCCTCGCGCCGCGACTGCACAATCTTGCGGAACTCACTGACTATGTGGACGCTTACACTCCTGGCAAGCTCAACTCGCGCCGCCTCCGTTGCACTTCTCTCGTCTCGACCGTAGCCCACCGCGCACATGAACCGCGCAGAGGGGTAGGCATCGCACGGCCTCCGTCTCGGCGGGGCCTGCGTGGTCCCGCAACCCGAGACGGCCAGGCCGAGGGCCAGGACGGCGATCCATCGTCGCCGGGCCGACCTCAACAACGATCCCTGCCGCCTTCGCATTGAAGCCTCACTGAGTTAAGGTTGCCTGGTCCGAAGCGCCTTCACTCTTACTTCTATGCTTGCCTATCGGGCCTTTCAAGCTTAAAATCTTCCTGAATGTCGCGACTCTGTTAGCTTGCGAACAAGTCCGTCCAGAGGGCCAGAACATGGACCGTACGATCCGCGCGGGCGTTGGATTCGCAGCGTTGATGGCCGTCATGCTCATTACGGCTTGCGGAGGGACCGGCCAGGTACGAGAGGCGCCGCCGGTCCGCAAATCCCCCGCAACGACCGGCCCGAGAACGACGCAACCTGCCGTTGCGGCAGAGGAAGCCAAGCCATCGCCTCAACAAGTACAAGAGCAGCGCCTGGCAGCGCTTGCCCAAGAGATCGCAACGAAGATCTCCGCCCTGACAAGCAAGGGAGCGACGGCCAAGATATGGCCGCTGAAGGTCACCCAACCCGAGCTGCAGCCCGTGGCCGCCATCTTCGAGGACGTGCTGCTGTCCCGCTTAGTGGAAGTGGACACCTCGCCACGCATAGCGTGGACGTCGCGGCGCTATGCAGAGCGCGCGCTGCAGGAACTGGTCAACATGCGGCGACCGGACTACGACGCCGACGAAGGGCCCAGGGCGGGGAAGTTCGTGGGGGTGAGCTACATGCTGACGGGGTTCTTGCAGATTGATGCCGACGCGGCAGCGGGCAGCGTGCATCTGGGCCTGCACGGGACCATCGTTGACATAGAGAGCACACTGGCCAGGGCAAGCATTCCCGCCGACATCACGTTCACCGGGCCGCTGGCAGAAGAGATGTTGCGGAGCATGGGCCAGCGGCTGAGGCCGTTCGGTACCGTCGACGACGTGGACCGATTTGTGTGGGCGGGCAAGGTGCGCGAGAAAGTGGCCGAGGCGGACAGGGCCTACGACTTCCGCCGCCACAAGGATGCCCTCAGGCTCTACCGGGAAGCTGAAGACATGGCGACGCAGTTGGGGCTCAAGAAAGAGCACGCGCCCATCTTCTACCGGCTGGGGAATCTGTACGCGTTCGAAGAGAAGGCGCCCGACACGGCGCTCAAGTACTACGCTCGCGCCATTGAACTTGACGAGTCTTACTACCTTGCCTGGAACAACGCCGGTCACATCTGGTTCGAGCGCCAGGACTACGCCAAGGCTGAGGAATACTTCAACCGCGCACTCAAGATTGAGCCGGACTTCGCAATAGGCCGCTATAACCGGGGGCTGGCTGTCCTCGACTCGGCAGCGGTCGAACCGCGTGCCCTGCGGGGGGCGCTTGAGGATCTGACGGCTGCGGCGGCCGCCGGGCCATCGGGATTCGCCATCGGACCTCAGGTAGAAGGCAGCAAGAAGGTGGCCCAGGCACACTACTACCGAGGCGTCCTCCAGGAACGGCTCGGCAACGATAGAGAGGCATGGGACGGCTTCACGAAGGCTCTGGACTTCGATGCCGACCTTGCCGCAGCCCACTACGAACTGATGGCCCTCGCCTACCGGAAAGACCCGAGGGACCGCGCGTCCGTCGCCGAGCACGCGCAGGCCTACTTGAAGCTCGAGCCACGTGGCGAACGGCGCACAACGGCCGAACGTGCCCTGCGCACATGCCAGGAAGAGAGCGACTTACAGGGGCTGGCAGAGGAGACTGCCCCTGAACTGAAGAAGCTCAGCGGCCTCCTGCGGTTTGCCGAGAACAACTACGGCTCGATCTACACCCAGCGGCTCAAGAAGCTGTACATCTTGTGGCTGAGCCGTTCCCGGTCTCGCAAGCTGGGCGACGGCACTGTGCATAAGGTGCAGATGTCGGTCGTCAAGGCCACAGGGCGAGCAAGCCAACCAGTGCCCATTGCTGAGGGAGACGAGCTCCGATCCGGTGCGGATTACTACAGAGTAGTCTTCCGGCCCGACTTCCGCTGCTGGGTTTACGTCTGGCAAGTTGACAGCACGGGCAAGGTGTGTCCGATCTTCCCCTATACTCACCCCGATCTGCCGATGGGCGAGATTCCAGCCAACCCGATTCCGGCCGGTTGCGGCGTAAGATGCCCCGGACAGCGGTGGTTCCTCCTGGACGAGAACGTGGGAACAGAGAACGTGATGTTCCTGGTCTCGGAGGATCAGCGGGAGGACATCGAGGAGCTGTTGCTGTACTTCAACGAGCGGGTGTGGGAGGGGCGGAGGGCCGAGGGCATGTTTATCGAGGGGCTGGAAGAGAAGCCCATAGGCTTTACGAGGGACGAGAGCGGCGACTGGATCGTGGTGGTGGGAGATACGATCTCCGGGGAGCTTAGAAAGGACACCACCATACGGACGCGCGGGATAAGGTCCCAGGCGCGCGGTATAGGCGGCCTCATGCAGCTGATACTGCCGGGAGGTGGCATCGGGGAGTTCCGACCGGTGGTCTTCGAGTCCGCGGAAAGCGAGCTGGCCGGCAGGTTCTGGTTCCGGCACGTGGCAAGATAGCAGGGCAGGGCGACGGGGGCGCGGTCGTCAACGACAAGCCTTGCACATGGCGTAACGAACGTGTAGCATTATAGTTAGAGGCAGCTTGCCCTGCCCCGCAGTGTCAAGCACCGGCCCTTCACGACCCTCTGCAAGGGGATGGCACAGCACTTGCACCCTGCATATGGTTATCAGATTGGCACTCCCCAACAAGCCCGTTGCCAGAGGCCAAGAAGAATGTCTTGCCTGTCGCCAAGAAATGCTCGCCTGCTTCTGCTTGCTCTTCTGGCAACAGTGTGTGTCGCAGCCTCTGGGTGCATGAGCCCCGGCTGGTCCGTTCTCATTAGCGAGAGCGGACAGAGCTGGGACTCCGTCCTCATTACAGAGTCAAAGCCCGAAGGAACAGAGAACGAGTTCGCGTTCTACGTAAGGGTGCGGCACGTTTCGTGGTCCCCTTTTCAGGCATGGATCAGGTTTGAAGCCTCCAACATGGACTACGAATGGGAACCCGAGTATTACTGGGTTGACCATCTGACGAATCCTACGTTTCGGATTCAAGCCAGCGAACTTGAGACTTGCCCCATGCCTCTTTTCCCCTTTCAAACCAGATACCTGGAGGTAAGGGTGAGAGAACCGCAGGCGCCCTCGTCGCATCTTGGCATCGCTCTCTCTTTTCAGCGCAGAGGCATCTTTTTACCCTGGGCGGATGTGGGAACCGTCGGTGCGGGCATTCTCGTCCCCGGCAACCTTATGCTCACTGAGGGGGAAGCCAGCCTCTTTTCGGAATGGCTCGATGAGGACATAGTTGTCAAGACAACTGACGTGGATATAGCTGCCATGGGAGATTCTCATGACTACACACTGAAGGCACAAGCCAAAGATTTCACGATAAGAGTTCGTAACCTGGACAACGCGGTCGGGAGTTTTGTCCTCAGGGAGGCGCGCGACGATTTCACAGGCATCGTTCGCTATTACGCAGGCGCTCAAGAGATAACACCGGACGTTGAGGGAGGCGGTTATCACATCAATGCCCTTGCGGAGGGGCAAGACTTTCTCATCAGGATGGTGGTGGTGCCCGTAGGGAAGACGGCTGACTATGAAAGGGTAACGGTGCTGGTGGCCCTCACCGCAGTTGTCTCGGATGAGTACGGTGTGGATTACACGGGGCCGTTCGTCAGGTTTGACGCCGTCAACGTTCGTTACAGGACTGCCCCGGACAAGATAGGGGGAAGTGGTTGGAGAGAACAACATTGAGCCCCGCTACAAGCCCTGGGCTTCCCTCCAGTGGAGCTTCAAGACCGAACTTCCGGGTAGGGCCGTTTCGGCCTTGTCAAGTAGGGGCACGGCGCGCCGTGCCCCTACGAAAGCGGATCGGGTCTACGAGCATGGCGCACGTGCAATGGCCACCAGACTCGTATAGAGCGCCGCCTCGACCTCACAACTGCCAACTTCAATGCTGAAGCTCCACTAGCTACTCGGCTTCAGGGCCTTCTTCGGCAGGCGGCGGGGGCAGAACCCGGTGGCTTCGCAGCTTCTCCTCGGTGGCCTCCCCAGGCTCAGCAACAATGGAAGCGGACAGGAAGATGATCAGCTCGACTTTCTCCGTATCCCGGGTCTTTCTCTCAAACAGCCGGCCGATCAGGGGGATGTGGCGGAGCACGGGCACGCCAATAACGCTTTCGCTCTCGACATCCTTGAGCAGGCCGCCGATAGCGATGGTCTGCCCGTCTTCGATGAGGATCTGCGTCTCGGTCTCCCGGACGTCAATGACAGGGTATCTCGCCAGCACGACGTTGCCGGTGCCGCGCGCCTCCTCATAGCCCGTCAGGGCGCTCACGACGGGATGTATGATCATATTGATGTACGTCTCGTCCTGTATCTGGGGAACGACGTTGAGCAATATGCCGATGTTCTCATAGTACTCGAGCGACGTCGTCACCTGGGGCGTGTCCCCTCCCGAGATATTTGTCTCGAGGATGGGGAACCTCGTCCCCACCAGGATAACGGCCTCCTGATTGGTGAGCGTCAGGATCTGGGGAGTCGAGAGGACATTGGCGCCGACTTCCTCTTCCAGCGCATGGATAAGCACCTCGAACTCGTGGCCACTGAGCTTCTCCAGGAACAGAGTGCCGCCGGAGTCATAGTAGGGGAAGACACCAGTGAGGTCCGGGACAGCGCTCAGTTGCGCTCGGGGATTGAAGATGCCCGGCCTCTCCTGGAGCGTGACAGTCTCGGCGCTCAAGTTCAGCCTGCGCCCTGTTCTCCTCATGGCCCAGTCAAAACCGACATCGCGCAGCTTGTCGCGGCTGACTTCCACTATCTTGGTGGAGATGAGAACCTGCTTCGGCCTGACGTCGATCTGAGCGATGATGCTTTTGAGGAACTCCAGGTTCTCCGCCGTGTCGGAGATGATGAGAAGCTGAGAACTGACTTCCTTCCTATAACCTGTTTCCAGCCTTTCTCGCGCCGCGAAGCCCGACCCTTCCTCGCCCCCCTCGGCCGGCTCTCCAAAGGCCCAACCGGTGTGCCCGGAGAACTTCACCACGGTTATCTTGCCCCCGCTGCCAAGCAGGGGTTCCAGCGTCTCCTTCACGTCGGACGCCTCCAGGTGCCTCAGCCGGACAAGCTCGGTCACCAGCGGCGGCGCCTTTGCCACACCCTCTGCCGGTTTCTCCTTTCTTGAAACCAGCACGATCCCGGACTCCAGCTCCGTCAACTCAAGATCGTAGGCCGTAAGGATTGCCTGAAGAGCCGCATCCAGGGGAACATCGGGCAGGTAGGCCGTTATCATCAGCACCTTCGTATCGGGCTTCGGCACGAACTTTCTGCCCGTCTTCTCCGAGACCATCTCCAACACGTCCTGTAGCGGCGCGTTCTTGAGGTTGATCGTCACCAGGCCGCCTTTCTGCGTGCGGATACTCCTCATTCCCTGAGCCGGCGGGAAAGCAGTGGGCACGATCTCGCCCTCGATGTCCGCCTGGACCACAGTCGCGCCGGCGTCCGGCTGTTGAATGGGTGCGCCCCGTACAGGGGCGGGAAGAAACAGCGCGGCCAACGCGAAGGCTACCAAATGAACTCTCTTCATCTTTTTCTCACCTTGGGTTCAGAGACAACCTTACGCTGTTCTGCCGCCCCCAGTAGTAGAAGCTGAGCGTGACGCTAGTCGGCTCTATCCGTGAAACAGTTATGCCAGTCCCAACGGGATCGCCCTCCCGCGCCATCCTGCCGTTGATGGCCGCTACCGGATCTTCGTCATCCCACAGAATGGCATTGAGAAGGAAACGCAGGTCCGGCTGCGGCTTCTCTTCGCGCTCCTGCCCCGTCGGCGCCCCGGCCGCTTCGGCACTCGCTGTAAAGGGATTCCTGAGGTCGGCGGGGACCGGCGGGAGCTCGGCCTCCAGAAGCGCCAGAGCCGACGTCACAAGCTCCTCCACCTCGCCAGGGGCGGGCATCTGTTCCACTTCGCCTGCTACCCCTTCGTCGCCCTCCTCGAGCCGCTCCGCCACCGCCTCTTCGGTCGTTACTTCTGGCTGCCGGGCGCGCGAGGCCGCGGCAGCGAGGGGTCCCAGGAACACCAGGTACAAGACCGCCGACAGGACGCCCACAAGCACAAGCAGTGTGACGAGCTTCTTCTTGTCTTCAGGCGTCATGTCCGTGTCAGCTCCTCCAGACTCACAGGCTCACTGCAACACTATCCTGCCGGTCTCCTTGCCATTGCCCGCGAACGGCACTGGTGTCCTCGCCGGCAGCCGACTCCTCCTCGCTTACGACCTCGCCGTCCTCTACAGGGCGAAGCATGACGTTGACGCCGGCTATCAATCCGTACGGACCGGCAGCCTGGATCGGCCAGATCTTCACCTGGTCCACGAAAACAAACCGCTTCTCGTGGGCTTCAAGGTCGCTCAAGAAAGCATGCAGCCGTTCGAAAAGGCCTCGCACCTCTATCTCCACTCTCACGAACGTGCAATCTTGCACCTTGGCCTGGTGTTTCACCTCAAGCTTGACGATTTCAACTTGCGCGTCCTTCGCGACCTGACCCACAAATATCGGCAGACTGATCTTGTCAAAGCCCTCGACCTTTGAACGGAACTCCTTGATTATGTCGCCCAACTGCTGCCGATGCCTCTCTTTCATTTGCCCGACCTCTTGGACTGCCTGCCGATGCCTTTCGGAGGTCGTGATCTTCGCCAGGCTTCTCTCCAGCTCGGACACGCGACCGTACTGCCCGTGCAGCACGAGGAAGTACAAAGCCACCGCCAGGGGGAAATATAGCGCCAGGGAGATCCTCAGTATCTTCGTTTTCGCCAAGCTGTCCTCTGCGAGACGATTCAGCGGCCGTGCTTCGCTCAGCGCCGTCTTCTCGGCGCGGCCATCGGCCCTTTACAGTCGGCACGGACACTCAAGCGTGAAGTAGAGCCGGTCAAGCGCTCTCTGCCTTTGCGGTCCGCTGCCGCCAACCAGCTTCAACCGGACCTCGACGAGGTGGTCCATGAAGGTCTCGTTCCCCTGCAAGTTGCGCATCAGTTCTTCCAGGCGCTCCAGTCCCTTGCCGTCCATGTCATCCGCGTACGCTCTGATTCTGACAGACGATGCGACATTGCCCTCGAAAGACGTCATGGCAACGGCAACGGGCAGGGACTCCTGGACGGCTATGAGTTTCCGAGACCAGTTCCACTTCTCGCCGTAAAGCTCTACTATCTTCTGCACGCTCTCGATCGACTTGAGATCGGCCTTCTCGTACTTCAACGCGAACGCGCTGAAGTCGTCCGCTCTCTGCTCCTCCCACGCAAGCTCCCGTCCGAGCTCCGCAGCGTCTTTGCGGGCCGCTACGGCGAGTACGAAGAGAAGGGCCACGGTAAAACCATAAGCAATCACCAAGAGGACCGGCAGCACCGGTCCGAGCCTTTTCGCCATGGTGGGGGGATGCTCGGCGCGGTCGCGTATCAGATTGATGCGTATCATCGGGCCCGCTCCCCCATCAAGGCGTTTCCGAGGGCAACCACGTACCGCGAACGAAGCTGAAGATCACCAGGCAACTCGCACTTGACCGGGACGTTTGCGAACGGGTCGAAGAACTCGACCGGGAAACCGAAATTCTCAGCTATGCGGTCAGCCATGCCCGGCGCAAAGCTGCCCCCACCACACAGATAGATCACAACGTCTTCGGCCCCCTCACCCCTGCGCGTTTCGTAGCCTATGGTGCGAGAGATCTGCTCCAACAGGGGCTCCACGCCACGGGCGACGCAGTCCTTCAGACGGTCGCTCGGTTCGCCAGGGCTCGACTTCATCTCCTCTGCCTCGGCGAAAGTGATCCCGAACTCCGCCATCACGACCTCATTGATGCCGTTGCCGCCGAAAGCGATGTCACGCAGGACGGTCACGTTGCCCGCATTGAGCAGCGTCATGCTCGTTGTCTTCGCCCCGATATTGACCAACAGGGCCACGGCCCCTTTCTGCGCGTCTGTGGCGGAGTGAAGGAATGCCGTCGCCACAGACAACGAATCAACGGTCATGCCCGCGCAGTACAGGCCGCTGGCTCGAAAGTAACCGACCTGGCGGTCGCTGAGTTCGCGCGGGGCAGCAACAAAGAGGACCCGTACCTCACCGTCCGGCAGCGTCTCAAGGATGTCGTAGTCGAAGTCCATCCGCGACCAGTCACGAGACACGAACTGCTCTGCCTCAAGAGTGACTGCGCCCCGGAGATCTTCATCGGACATGGCGGGAAAAGTGCTCAAACGGGGGACTATGGCCGTCCCCCCGATGCTGCTCCACACGCTTTGCCGCCGCGCTCCCAACTGGTGTACCAGGTTCGCGATCAGAACTTGCGCCTCGTCTTCCGGCTGGGAGGGCCAGCCAGGGTAGACGGTCTGCGCCACGTGCTGGACCACGCCTCGCAAGAGCGAGATCAGCTCGACGGAGTATGTGCCTATGTCTGCGCCCAGCATAGACATAAGTCTCTAGTGAGAGCAGCTCAGTATCACAATCCCATCTAACATAGTACACTACTCATGCGCTTCCTGTCAAACCACGGCGGATCCATCCCGCGAAATCTCTTGGTCCACCGCAAGGGCTCTTGTATAATAGTAGGAAGAGCCCGTGTACGAAGAGTGTGCGGCTGATATCGAGCGTGTCCGCGTGTTAGGCGAGGCGTCGCTGTCAGATGGTTTCTGACGAGAAAAACGTCGGTCAAACGACCGTCAGGTTGGGCGAGGCGCTGGTCCGGCGGAAGGTCATCACCGAGGAGCAACTCCAGAAAGCCCTGGAGAAGCAGAAGGAGACGGGCGCGTACCTTGGCGAAACGCTCATCGAACTCGACTATGCCCCGCCCGAGATCGTCTATGAGACGCTTTCAGAGCAGGTGAACATACCTTGGGTGAGCGTGCGTCATCTGGAAATCGATCCTTCTCTCCTGCAATTGGTGCCGGAGAAGTTCGCGCGCAGGTTCTCTCTGCTGCCGCTGTCGCTGGAAGGCGAGGTCCTGAGAGTGGCCGTGGCAGACCACTACGACATCGTGGCGCTGGACACTATTGCCAGCCATACGGGGTTCCAAGTCCAACTTGCCCTTTGCGACAGATCCGAACTCAAAGATGCCATACACTACCATTACGGCAGCTTGACCCACATGGAGGAGACTCTGCAGGAAGTGCTGGACATAGAGGCCGGTGCGGAGGAGCTGGACCAGCCGCCTGTGGAGGAACTTGAGCTCGAAGCAAGCGACGCTCCGGTGGTCCGTTACGTGAATCTGCTCATCTATCAAGCCATCGAGAGGCGCGCCAGCGACCTGCACATCGAACCCCGCAAGAACAGCGTCCAGGTCAGAGCCAGAGTTGACGGCGTGCTGCACAACCTGACCCCACCAAGCAAAGCCATGCTTCCGGCCGTGGCATCACGGATCAAGATACTGTCCGGAATGGACATAGGCGAGCGGCGGCTGCCTCAGGACGGGCGATGCAAGATAGAAGAAAAGAACATAGACATCCGCGTCTCAACCTTGCCAACGATACACGGCGAAAAGGTGCAGATGAGATTGCTGGACAAGAGCCGTCTGGTGCTCGACCTTTCCGAGCTGGGATTTGAAACCGACCAGCAGACGGTCTTGGAATACTGCTTGCAAAGGCCCCAGGGCATCATCCTTGTCACGGGGCCGACCGGGAGCGGGAAAACCACAACGCTTTACTCCGGGCTGTCCTTCATCAACACCGAAGACAGGAACATCGTCACCGTCGAGGACCCGGTCGAATACGAGCTGGAAGGCATTAATCAGGTACAGATGAAGCCGACCATCGGCCTGACGTTCGCCAACGGACTGCGCTCCATACTGAGGCAGGATCCTGACGTGATCATGGTGGGCGAGATAAGGGATCTGGAAACGGCCGAGATCGCCGTCAGAGCTGCTCTTACCAGTCACCTCGTGCTTTCCACGCTTCACACCAATGACGCGATCGCCACCGTCAACCGGCTGAGCAACATGGGAGTCAAGCCTTTCCTTCTGGGCTCTTCCCTGACCCTCATAATGGCACAGCGCCTCGTCAGGAAGATCTGCGATCACTGCAAGGAACGGTATGATCCTCCACCGGCGGCGTTGGAACAGCTTGGGCTCTCCCCCGAGGGCGAGTTCTACAGAGGAGCCCAATGCCGGCGGTGCAACCGCACCGGCTACTTCGATCGGGTCGCCGTATACGAGATGCTGCAGGTGGACAAGGAACTCGGACAACTCATCTCACGGGCAGCTTCCGAAGCGGAACTAAGGGACGCAGCGGAAGAAAGAGGAATGGTCAGCCTTCGTCAGAGCGGAATACAGAAGATCAAGGCAGGCATTACCACAGTGGAGGAAGTCATCGCCAGGACGATGCAATAGGCCATGGACGAGAGATTGCTCAGCATGATGTCTGCGATGGAGAGTATGAACGCCTCCGATCTGCACCTCACAGTGGGTGTGAGTCCGCAGTACCGTATCTTCGGCAACATGCATCCTGTGGACGAATCCCCGCTCAAACCCGAAGATTCCAGGGCCCTGATCTACTCGCTGCTTACTGACGAGCAGAGACAGCGTCTGGAGCGGGACAAGGAATTGGATTGCTCGGTGGGGATACCGGGGCAGAGCCGCTACCGGATAAACGTCTTCTACCAGCGGGATTCCGTGGCAGCCGCAATAAGGCGACTGCCGTACAAGATTCCGGAGTTCGAGGAGCTCGGGCTTCCCGGGTCCGTGCTGCGGGGACTGTGCGAAAGAAGCCGAGGGATGATCCTCGTGACCGGCCCGACTGGCAGCGGCAAGTCAACCACCCTGGCGGCGATGATAGACTACATCAACCGCAACTTCCGCAAGCACATCATGTGCATCGAGGACCCGATCGAATACCTCCACAACCACAAGGTGAGCGTCGTCAATCAGCGTGAGGTCGGACAGGACACCAAGCACTTCTCCGAAGCCTTGAGGCACG
>DAOVRD010000023.1 GCA_030628375.1 Planctomycetota bacterium | reverse complement strand
GAGGGCGCCTAGGACCGCGCCGGCGCGCAGGACGACGTCCCCGCGCCGAACGTCCTCGCCTTTCCAGCAGATGTTGGCTGCGGGGCTGTGCTTGTGCACGATGACCGCATCGCCGCGCTCCTCCGTGTGCTCGACAATGATGACCCGGCCGGCTCCCTCGGGGACGGGCGTGCCCGTCATCACTTTGACGGCAGTGCCGGGAACGAGGCGCTCGGTCCCCATGCGTCCTGCCGGCACCGTTTCCAGCAGACGGTAGCGGTCGCGCTTGTCGCCCTCGAGCACGGCGTAGCCGTCCATGGCCGACTTGTCGAAAGGAGGCAGGTCCAGCCGTGAGGCCTGATCGGTCAGCAGCGCGCGCCCGAGGGCCGCCCGCACGGGAATCTTCTCGCCCTTGAGCCGCACCCGGGCCGACGTTTCGTCAACGATGCGGAGTGCGTCCTCAAGCGGCATCATCCTGGCGTTGTTATTCATCTTGCTCTCCGCCGACGTGGTGCGCGAAGCGGGCGTCCGCATGCCTCTCCACCTCTTCAGTGACGCGTCTGAACAGATCCACCAACCGACGTCCGTCGGCGGAAAGCTCCGTTCTCCCTCCTCCGACGCCGCCGCGGTGGGGAAGGATCAGTTGTCTGCCCAGCCGCATCTCCGCCGCTCTTATCTCTTTCCATGCGTGGCGGTACGACATATTCGCCAGGCGCGCCGCCTCGCGCAGCGTGCCGTGACGGTCTACGCCTTCCAGGAGCCGTGCCAGGCCGGGACCGAAGACGTGTTCGCCGCCGCACACGAACCATACCTTGCTTCGCACGGCGAGATCGCGGCCGAACAGGTGGCGCTTCTGCTCCGAGAACGCCCCGCAGACGGCGTCGCGCAGGCGGGGATCGTCCAGCTTCCCGCGCAGGGCCTTCCGCCACTGGCGCACGGTAGCGGACGCCTCTATGGCGACGTCGGACCTGGACCTCAGTTCTTCCGCGTCGCTGCGGACACCGGTCCGTGGGGGCGCGCCGCCCACGAAAACGATCACGTCGCCCCGCCCCTGCCTCGCCAGCGCGTTCGATTCCACCACGACGTGCTCGTGCTTGCCCGTGCAGCGTTGGAGGAACCGCGACAGCGTCTTCTGGTCCCTGAAGTAGTTGGGCGGCTTCCCGCTGGCGGGCTTTCCGTGTCCCTGTTTCGCATAGACGCAACGCGGCAGGATGCCACACAACTGCTGAGCGAGATGGGTCTTGCCCACGCCTCGCCCTACGCCGCAGATCACCCACGTCGTCGTCATTTGAAGCACCCCAGGCTGCAAGCCTTGATCTTGACGTTCAGGAAGTTCAGCAGCTTTCCCAGCTCCCCAGGCGGTATGCGCAGCTTCTGTGCCATGGCCAGGGCGGTCGGACAGGCTATCCACCCCCCGGCCCGCAGCGTCTTCAGGTCGCTCTCCCGGCGTTCGGCGGCACGGACCACGACCACCGCGGCATCCGTGGTGGCGGCAACGTCGAGCGTGACGGCTCGGCGCTGGATGAAGGCCCTGACTTCTTCCAGCATCTCTTTCGGAACGCCTAGACCGGCTTCCATGTCGTTTGCTCCGTTTGCGTCTGCCAGCGCGCAAGATCCTCCGGCGTGTTGACGTTGAAGAAGGGGGCCGGGTCGTCGAAATGGACCGGCAATGCGTCGAGGGCCTCCCAGAGCCCCCGAACGCGCAAGCGCCCTGCGTCGAGTGCACGGGACACGGCGGGCGCGGCAGCGTTATGCACAACTGTGCATAACGGTTGCCAAAAAAAACGCTCCGTCACGGCCACCGCCGCCAACGCCGGGCTGTCCACGAAGGCTTGAATGAGCTTCGAGATCACCGCCGCCGTGATGCCCGGCAGGTCGCACGGCAGGAACAGGACGGCCTCGGACCGGCGCGCGCGGTCCGCCAGCGCGGCCTCGATGCCCGCCAGCGGACCCTTTCCGGGCCTCAGGTCCGGGATGACGCGGAGTCCCGCGCTCGCGTAGGGCTGCGGGTCGTTTGCGACGATGACCACGTCGTCAATGCCGCCGGCGCGGAGTTCGGCGATCTCTCTGGCGATGATGGTGGTCCCGCTCCGGAGAGGGAGGAGGCCCTTCGGCACGCCACCGTATCGGGCTGCCCCTCCCCCGGCGAGGACAGCGCCCGAGACGGCCGTCGCTTTGGAATGTCGCCGCGCCCTCATCCGTACCTTTCCACCATCTCCCTCGAGACCGCCTTGATGCCGAAGCCGCTCAGTAGCTGACCGGTGACACTATGCTACTGCCCCTTCCAATCTCTCTATCCGTACGGCACACACTTTCGTCTCGGGGATTTTTGCCACGGGGTCCAGGGCAGAGCTAGTGAGCACATTTGTCGGGCTTTCGGCGAAATGAAAGGTCATACAAATCACGCCTGGTGGCGAAACATCCGTTACCTTCGCGTCAGCCGTTACCTCGCCCCGCCGAGACACTACCCGCACTGTCTCCCCATCGGCAATCCCCAGAGCAGTCGCATCCTTTGGGTTGATTTCTACAAGTTCCCGGTCCCTCAACACATTGAGACCGGCCACCTTTCGCGTCATGGTGGCTGTATGGAAATGGTAAAGGCTGCGCTCAGTTGTGAGAATCAATGGGTACTGATCATCAGGCAGTTCTGCTGATGGCTTATACTCAAGTGGGACAAGCTTAGCCCTGCCGTTTTCCGTCGCAAACCGCTCGGTATGAAGGATTGGTGTCCCGGGATGGTGTTCCCCGGCCGGGCACGGCCACTGCAGTCCTCCCTTTTCCAGTCGCTCATAGGATATGCCTGCATAGCTGGGCGTCAGAGAAGCGATTTCATCCATAATCTCCCGGGGATGGGAGAAGTCGAAACCCTTGGCGTCCAGTTTCTTAGCGATCTGGCATGTTATCCACGAATCCGGCTTTGCATCACCAATGGGCTCTATTGCTTTGTATACCCGCTGAACACGCCGCTCCGTGTTCGTGAACGTCCCGTCCTTCTCCGCAAAGGTTACGGCCGGCAAGACGACATCGGCTAATCTCGCGGTCTCTGAAAGGAATATGTCTTGAACTACAAAGAACTCCAACCTGTTGATGGCTTCTTCGACATGTGTGGCATTCGCCTCGCTCAGTATTGGGTTTTCGCCGACCAGATAGAGAGTTTTGATTGCTCGGGCGTATATGGCGTCAAAGATTTCAACATGTGTCAGTCCAGGTGACTCATTCAAGGAGCAACCCCAGGCCGATTCGAATTTTCTCCTTACTGCCGGGTCACCCACTTTCTGGTAACCTGGATAGACCCCGGGCAAAGCCCCCGTATCACAGGCGCCTTGAACATTATTCTGCCCCCGTAGCGGGTTAACGCCTGTTGACGGCTTGCCGATGTTGCCCGTGATAAGCGCTATGTTGCTGATCGCCAGCACGTTATCGGTGCCGTGCGAATGCTGAGTGATACCCATGGCGTAGAGGATAGTAGCGGGTTTGCAGGTCGCATATATCCTGGCTGCCTCAATTATGTTCTTTCGCTCCACACCTGTGATCTGCTCCACACGATCCAGGTCAAAACTCGAAAGCGACGCACTGAAAGCCTCGAAACCCTCGGTGCGCCCCTCAATGAAGGAGGAGTCAAACAGCCCTTCATCAACTATGACCCGCATCATGCCCATAAGCAGGGCCACATCGGTGCCAGGTCGGTGTTGCAGGAAGACATCAGCGAAACGACACAGATTGATTCTTCTGGGATTGGCTACGATGAGCTTTGCGTCGTTTTGCTGAGCCTGCCTTATCTGGAGCCCGATTATGGGGTGGGCAACTGTGGTATTGGTGCCTATGGCGAAGACGCAGGAAGCACTGCCGATCTCGTTGATGGAGTTTGTCATGGCACCGCTGCCAAGGCTCTGAGCCAGGCCTGCGACAGTGGGCGCATGGCAGAGCCGCGCGCAGTGGTCGATGTTATTCGTGCCCATTACGGCTCGGGTGAATTTCTGGATGAGGTAGTTTTCTTCATTCGTGCATTTAGCGGAGGAAATGGCTGCGAATTCATCGCCTCGACATTTGCTCAAGTTGCTGCCAATACAATCCAACGCCTCATCCCAGGTCACCTTGACGAATTCCCCATTCTGCTTGATTAATGGGGAGGTCAAACGCTCCGGGTGGTTAATGAAGTCATAGCCAAAGCGACCTTTAACACAGAGGGCACCCTTGTTGACAGGATTATCAACGTCACCTCGGACACTCACGACTTTCTCGCCGCGAACGCCCAAATAGATCCCACATCCACATCCGCAATAAGGACATGTGGTACTCACTTCTCGTGCAGGTCGCTGGGATTTCCTGGGTGTCAATGCTCCTGCGGGACACCTGGTAACACATTCGCCGCAGGATTCGCATATCGATTCTGCAAGTGGCTTATCGCCGAAGGTGCTAATTGTAGTCAGGAAACCACGAAAGGCAAAATCAATAGCCCGGACTCGCTGCACCTCTTCACAGGTTCTTACACAGATACCACAAAGAATGCATTTGTTCGGATCACGGATGAAGAACGGATTTGACAAATCAATGGGAAATGCCGCGGTTGGTTGCCTCAAACGTGCCAGGCGTTCTTCTTCAATTCCGATATAGTTGGCGACTTCCTGCAATTTGCACTGAGTGTTGCTCGCACAGGCAAGACAATCTGCATGGTGATTCACAATAAGCAATTCTGCGGCAATCCTGCGCACCTTGTTGATCTCGGGGCTATCAGTCCTGACAACCATCCCTTCCTCTACGGGGGCCTTACATGAGATTGTCAATCCCCTTCCATCGATCTCGACCATACATAATCTGCATACGCCCGCAGGTGTCAGGTCAGGATGATAGCAGAGATGCGGGATGTAAATACTGTTTGCCAGAGCTGCTTCCAACACGGTCATGCCTTCATCCGCCGTGAGCTCCAGGCCGTCGATTGTGAGTGTGACTTCGTGCATTATGGCTTTCTCGCTCTGCCTGTTCAGGCTCCCAATGCTTCGATTGCTTCTTTGGCGTCTTCGGTCTCCAAGTCGCACCGGAGGCAGCGTCTGGCTTCTCTTATTGCCATCTCTTCCGTCATGCCCAAGTCTACCTCAGCAAAACTGCCTATTCTCTTATTGGCGGGCAAACACGGTATGCTGGGTCTCTGTGCCTGTTCTATCTCTTGCTCTGTCAATTCGACAGGCGGCACATACATTGAGGGTCGGGTTAGCTCAACTTCTCTGACCAGGCTTTGGCCTCGGATATACTTATCAATCATTTCTGCTGCCCGCATACCGGATGACATGGCATCTACTACGGTGTTGGCGCCCGACACAACGTCTCCACCAGCGAAGACTCCGTCTACATTTGTCGCCAAGGTGTCGGGGCATACGGTTATTCCGTTCCCTTTGGAGACTTCTATCCCATGCCCTTCACCGAGAAAAGAAAGATCAGGTCGCTCTCCAATCGCTACTATTAGCGTATCCAGGTTAATAGAGAACTCGCTCCCTTCGATAGGAATGGGTCTTCTTCTGCCGCTTTCGTCTACGGCCCCCAGTTGCATTCTTATACATTCGACCCCTGCAACTTTTCCATTCTCGGTTATTATTCTGCTTGGAGCTGTTAGGAATTCAAACTCAATCCCCTCTTCGACAGCGGCATCTACCTCTTCCTTGAATGCGGGCATTTCGGCTCTTGTCCTCCTATAGATTATGAGGACTTTCTGGCATGCTTTGATCCTGACGGCAGCCCTGGCTGCATCTACAGCGGCATTGCCCCCGCCGATAATTCCGACCGTTGTGCCTATCGTGATCTGTTTACTGAGGCTCAGATCCTTCAGGAAGGCCATGGCATCTATAACGCCGTCGGCGTGTTCGTTTGGAATATGTAGCTCGCGTGACTTATGAGCGCCCGTGGCGATGAATACGGCTTTGTAGTTGGTCAAAAGGTCGTCGAAGGGCAGATCTTGTCCGATCCTGGTACTGGTCTTAATTGTTACACCTGCGTTCTTAATGTTCTCAATGTCGATGTTGAGTATATCCTTGGGCAATCTATATTCCGGTATGCAAAGGGCTAATGCTCCGCCGGGAACATCGTGGGCCTCAAAAATCGTAACATCATATCCCTTATTGGCAAGGTGATAGCCGGCCGTTAATCCCGCCGGTCCGGAGCCGATTAGGGCAACCTTCTCCCCGGTGATCTCTTGTGCTCTTGTTGCAGGGTATATGCCGGCCCTTAATGCATAGTCGATAGCGAACCTCTTAAGTGCTCTAATAGCGATCGGACTGGCCCATCTCCCGGCCTGACACTTCGATTCACAGGGATGGTGACATACCCTGGCACAAACGGCTGGCAGTGGGTTATCCTTGATAATCACGTCAAAGGCCTCTTTGAAGCGTCCTTCAGCAATCAGAGAGATATAGACCGGGGCTTCCGTCTCTATTGGGCAGGCGTGTTGACATGGTGATGAGATTATCTCCTTACATACAACAGCGGGGCATCTCTTGCGTTGCACGTGTGCTTCGTACTCGTCGCGAAAATAGCGAATGGTGGTAAGCACAGGATTAGGAGCGGTCTGTCCGAAGCCGCAAAGTGCTCCTATCTTGACCGATTCGCCCAATTCGACGAGCAGGTCAATGTCGTCCGGCCGCCCCTTTCCCTTGGTTATGTCTTCCAGGATCGCTAACATCTGCTTTGTGCCCAACCGGCCGGGCACACATTTTCCACAAGACTCCCTTTGGGCGAAGTCAAGAAAATAGCGGGCGACATCGACCATGCAATTGTCCTCGTCCATTACTACCATGCCGCCCGAGCCCATGATCGAACCGGCCGCGGTGAGTGAATCGTAGTCTACTGGAGTATCGAGAAGTGATTGTGGGAGACAGCCACCTGAGGGCCCGCCTGTTTGAACTGCTCTGAATTTCCTGTTGTTGGGTATTCCCCCACCTATCTCATATACTATCTGTTTCAGAGTAGTGCCGAGCGGCACCTCTATAAGGCCGGCCCGATTTATCTTGCCGGCTAAGGCAAAAGTCTTTGTGCCTTTGCTCTTGGATGTGCCATATTCGGCAAACCAATCAGCGCTTTCGCGAAAGATCAGTGCTATCGAGGCCAGGGTTTCCACATTATTGATTACGGTAGGTTTCCCGCGGAGTCCCGATGTGGCAGGGAACGGGGGTCGTTGACGCGGCATACCTCTTTCGCCCGCCATAGAAGCCAGTAATGCTGTTTCTTCGCCACAAACAAAGGCACCTGCACCTTCCCTTATTTCTATTCGCATATTGAAAGAAGAATCCAGGATGTTATCCCCCATCAGTCCATATTCTGTGAGTTGCCCTAGAGCCTGCCTCAGCCTCTCCAATGCGAGTGGATATTCAGCACGGCAATAGACGAAACCCTCTCGTGCACCAATTGTATAGCCGGCAATCAGCATTCCCTCCAGTACGGAATGGGGGTCGCCTTCAAGAAGGGAGCGGTTCATAAAGGCGCCGGGGTCACCCTCATCTGCATTGCATATGATATATTTCTCTTCACCATCTGCTTCTACACAGAACTGCCATTTTCGCCAGGTTGGAAAGCCAGCGCCTCCTCGACCTTTTAGCCCCGACCTCTTAACTTCGTCAATTATCTGCGCAGGCGTCATCGTGAGCACCTTCACGAAGCCGCCATAGCCCCCGTTAGCTATGTAGTGGTTGATGTTGGCAGGATCGATGGACCCGCAATTTCGTAGGATTCTCCTGACCTGAAGCTTAAGCATGGGTGTCTCAAAAATATTGGGAATCCCATCAATAGTCCCGTCGCCAATAGTGCCCAGCGCATAGTCCGGTAGGGGATCATCATTAATAAGATAACCTTGGATGAGTTCACCAACTCTCTCACTTGTGACACTGTGATAGCAGATACCTGGCCGGCCGGGCTTAGTGATAGTGGCAAGGGGCTCGGCATAGCATAAGCCAATACAGCCCACTTCAATGATATTGCAGTCGATAGCGAGACGTCGTAATTCTGTCTGAAAGGTTTGCAGCACCTCTAACGCACCGGCAGCACGTCCGCACGTGGCAGTGCCCACGAGAATCAGGGGTTTGCCACTTCGCTGTAGTGCTTCCCATTCTTCTGTTGCCGAACGGAACATGTCCGGATAGGTCATCATGACGTTTCATCACCTTTTGCGAAAATCGCTGCGACTTTTCGGGGGGTCATCTTAGCCTCCACTTTTGCGTTTACGACGATACAGGGTGACAAGCCACAGCATCCAATACAAGCCACGGTTTCGAGTGAGTACTCCAGGTCAGGAGTGGTTTCTCCTTCCTTGATACCCAGTTGTCTCTCGACTTCCTCCAATATTCGCGGTGCGCCCCTGACATGGCATGCAGTCCCCCGGCATACCGTTACATGTGTTCTGCCTATTGGCGTAAACCGGAATTGAGCGTAGAAAGTTGCCACTGCATACACCTGACTTTCGGGGACGCCGATGAACTGGGCTATGTCAAGCATAGCCTGTTGGGGGAGATAGCCGAACTCTTCCTGGACCTGCTGCAGAATCGGAATCAGCTCGTCTCTGTTGGCCTTGTAGGATGACAAGATCGAGGTCAGACGCTCTTCCATGATCAGGACCTTTCCTGCTTGCAGCCGATACTTGCGCTCTGCTCTCCAAGCGCAACGCTATCCGCCGTCGCCAATGCCTCAATCGCTTCCGGCGCTGGGGGCCGATAGCCCAGCCATGATACTGCTTACGGCCCTCTTGGACAAGCACTGGTGTTTTCGAGGGCAGCTCGGAAGTGGGGGCCGACGACGAGACCGAAGAGCGACACCTGGACGAACTGCTCCGGCCGTCGCGTGTAACGACGGCGGGCGAGGATGGTTCGGTATTCGACGCACTTGCGCTCGGGGCGTCCTGCCGGTAACTTGCTCTTCTCTCTGGACGGAAGGAGCTGCGGATGAGGTTGGGGGGACCGGTTTTCCAGGATTGTCCCGATCCCGACGCGTGGGTGAGGGCGCTCAAGCAATGCGGCTACAGCGCCTGCTTCTGCCCCGTGCAGGATACGCGTGACGAGGCGGCTGCCGATGCCTACAGGCGGGCTGCTGAGGCCGCTGGCGTGGTGATCGCCGAGGTGGGCGCGTGGAGCAATCCCATCAGCCCGGACGAAGAGACCCGGCAGGCGGCGCTCGAACTCTGCCGCGAACGGCTGGCGCTGGCGGACAGGATGGGGGCCCGGTGCTGCGTCAACATCGCCGGCTCGCGCGCCCAGAAGTGGGACGGGCCGCACCCCGACAATGTGAGGGCGGAGACCTTCGACCTGATCGTTGAATCGGTCCGCAGCATCATTGATGCGGTGCGGCCGACGCGCACCTTCTACACGCTGGAGACCATGCCCTGGGTCTATCCGGATTCGGCGGACAGTTACCTGGACTTGATTGAGGCGATAGACCGCAAGCAATTCGCCGCGCACTTCGACCCGGTCAACCTTGTGTGCAGTCCTCGCCTTTATTACGGCAGCGGCGCGCTGATCCGGGAGTGCTTCCAGAAGCTGGGGCCCCGCATCAGGAGTTGTCATGCGAAGGATATTGCTCTCAGCACGCGACTGACCGTCCACCTGGACGAAGTGCGCCCCGGGCTGGGCGGCCTGGACTACGGGGAGTTCCTGAGACAACTGGCCCGACTGGATCCCGACACACCCCTCATGCTGGAACATCTGCCCGATGCGGACGAATATGCTCTGGCCGCGGCGCACGTCCGGTCCGTCGCGGACCAGGTGGGGGTGAGCATCCGCTGAGGTCGGAGCGGCGAAGACCCCCGCTGGAAAATGTGGCTCGGCCGCCTCTCAGGCTCCAAAGCTCCGGCAGGAGCGACGGTAATGTAGCGCAGCCGCCCCCGGCTGCGGCGGATGGCCGGAACTCAGGCGAGGGCGCCTGAGCTACAAGAATGGGAATGGCCGGAACTCAGGCGAGGGCGGCTGAGCTACAAGAATGGGAATGGCCGGAACTCAGGCGAGGGCGGCTGAGCTACAAGAATGGGAATGGCCGGAACTCAGGCGAGCCCGCCTGAGCTACATGCGGGCCCGCCAAGGAGCGCCTGTGCTACAGAGGGGGCTGTTTACCGGTACTGTTCGATCGTCTCCATCAGGGCTTCCAGGTTCTCGGCTGGAGTGCCTGGCAGCAGGTAGTTCGATACCCCGACGATGATGCCGTTGCTGCGCTTCGCCTCCTCGAGGCACGACATCGTCTGGGCGATCACGTCGTCCCGACTGCCTCTGTGGAGGGTCCTCGAACTGATGTTTCCGATCAGGGTGAGGTGCGGATAGCGCTGGCGCAGGCGCGCCAGGTCCATGCCGGCAAGGCCGTCTATCTCGTAGTATCCGTCCACGCCGCTGCTGCCGAACATGTCGTCGGCGACCGGCCAGAGGTTGCCGTCGCTGGCGAAAAGATAGCGGATGCCGTGCTTGTGGCAGGCGTCCGACATCCGCTTGAGGCGCGGCGCCATTAGTTCGCGGAAGGTTCCGGGCGAGTAGAAGGGGCCGTCGTTGGACGCCATGTCGCTGCCTCCGAAGAGGTGTTCCACGCCGACGGCGGCCAGCAGCTCGACGCTTCGGACCAGGCGCTCCACCTGCACGTCCAGGTGCCTTCCGATCAGGTCGGGGCGCAGTGCTGTCGCTTCCAGCCAGACCGCCGGATAGGGGATGCCGAGGCCCCCTCCGCCCACGCGAACGATGTGTTCCTTCCCGTACGTCTGGAGTAACTGGCGGGTCGAGTCGAACGTCTCCGGCGTCGGTCTGAATGCGTCCAGGGCTTTTTCGCTGCCGGCGACCACCTCTTCGAGCGATTCCAGGTCCAACTCGCGTCTCTGAGGATGCTGGTCCACAAGCTGATACAGTTCCGTCTCAGGATCGGACTTGTAGACTCGCCACTCGCCGTCGGGATCGCCGTAGAGGAACGTGTGTTCGTCTATTTTGCGGCTGGGCCGGACAGACATGCGCCAGTATTCCATGCGGACCAGGTCCTGCCCGAGCGCCATCGCCAGGTCAAAGGCGTCCTGACGCGACCGTTGCACAAACTCCCTGTGCGCTTCTTCTCCCTGCCAGAGCGCGCATGCCTCCCGCCACTGCTGAATGCCTCCGCCGACGTAGGCTTCCCGCCCGAGCACCATCGAGGCCACCTGCGACGAGAAGCCGATGTGGTGGATTGGCACTCTGTCCGTCGGCTCTTTGTTGAATGCGGCGCGGATGCGTTCCTTGGGCAGCATGTTCCGTTCCCTCGAGGAGTCGCTTGCGGCTGACTCGGAATGCCCTCGCGGCGTGGGGGCAGGCCGGTACCGGGACACTGTATCGGTCGAACGGAAGCCCGTGTCAAGCGAAATTGCTTTCCCCGGCCGGATGCGGTGCGCTACAATACCAGGCGGCCACGCGTGCGATCGGGGCCTGTCGGACGCTACCGGGACGTTGCAGGGGATTCAGGCATGGCGGGCGATCAGGGCGAACTGCAGAGGTACGGCAGGTGCCGCGTCGAGAAAGAGATCGGTCGGGGGGCCAGATCCACGGTGTATCTTGCCTGGCACGAAGGCCTTGAGATTCCTGTCGCCGTGAAGGTGGTCACCAAGCCGACCGGGGAAGGGGAGGAGGCGTTCACGGAGCGATTCATGCGCGAAGCCCACATCGTCGCTCAGCTCAATCACAGCAACATCGTCCGCGTGTACGACTGCGGTGAGACGCGGGACTCGTATTACATGGTCTTCGACTACATCAAGGGAGAAACCTGCAAGGACGTGCTTGACAGAGAAGGTCCGTTCGACTGGCGGAGCGCCGTGCGCATCGTGCAGCAGGTGGTCGACGGCTTGAACTACGCCACGAAAAAAGGCGTCATCCACCGCGACCTGAAGCCTGAGAACGTAATGATTGATCAGGAGGGCAATGCGCGCATTACGGACATGGGGTTGGCCAAACAGGTAGAGATGCAGCAGCCCTCGGCTACGGCGGACGAGCATGTGCTCGGCACGCCCTACTACATGAGCCCCGAGCAGGTCAAGCGGCCCGGCAAGGTGGACTTCCGTGCCGACGTCTACTCCCTCGGTGCTACGTTCTACCACATGGTCACCGGCCGGGTCCCGTTCGACGGGGACACGGCGTTCGAGATAATGCAAAAGCATGTCGGCGAGCCCCTGACGCCGCCGCAGGAGGTCAGCCCCGAGCTGCCTGAAGCGCTTTGCCATGTCATCGTGCGCGCCATGGCCAAAGAGCCCGGGGAGCGTTACGAGAGCTACGACGACCTGATGCGGGAGCTGGACGCCCTGCTGGTAGGGCAGGCGGAGGCGGTGCAGGCGCCCGGGGCACCCGTTACAGAGGAGGCCGAGGCCGCTGCCGCTCACGGGGAGGAAGCGGTCGCCGCGGAGGCAGCCCGGGAAGAACCGGTCCCCGCGGTCCTGCCGGTCAGCCCGGAAGAGATGCCCGTAACCGCGCAGAACGTTTCGGCGAAGGCGTTCGGTGTCCTGGCCCTGTCGGCCTACGTGCTGTTCATTGCATGCCTTCATCATTTTCTGCTTGGCTGGGTTGGTTTTAGCATGGCGCTGGCTGCCGTCATTGTTGTGGTCGGCCTGTCGCTGGCGTGGGGGATTTTCGTCCTGTGGCGTGGCAGCCGTGGCGCCGAGAATGGGACGGCCGAAGCGGCGCAGGAGCAGCTATCCAATGCGGCGGCCGCAGTCTGCAAGCGCCTGAACCTGCCGCCGGTGCGGCTGCGTGTGACCGACGGCGAGCAAGAGGGGTGCTATGCCTACAGCTTCTTTTTGCGCAAGGCTGTCCTTCACGTCTCGGGAGGCTGGCTAAAGAAGGCGGCCTTGACCGAAGAGGAGACGCAGGCGTTCTTATGCCAGAGCCTGGCTGGCGTCTACAGCGGGGACTCGGACCTGCGGACGTTGCTGGCCGTGCCGGTTGGCGTGCTTGCGTTGGCCAGGTGGCTGGCGCAGCGGCTGCTGTGCGCTGCCCGTCTGGCAAGCTCGCGCGGGTTGGCCCAGGCCGTTGCTTTGATCGGCGTGCTGGCGGCATGCGCCGTTGTGGTGCTTCTATTCTCCCTTGCCACGTTGGCGGGACTTATGGGCCTTGTGTTTCTTGCCGCGCTTGCGCTGCTCAGTGGTTTCGAACGGTCCAGCCGGTACGCGGGCGATGCTGTGGCGGCGAAGGTGCTGGGCAGCGAGGATGTCGTGAAATCCATGATCGTCGCCTCAGGCCTGGCCAGCGCGAGCGCATACGGCCTGCTCCGGGACGGCGTTGGGCCGGACGAAGCTGAGAAGTGGTCCCGGGAGACGCCGCCCGCCGACGTGCGCGCGCGGCTCGTTGAGAGCATTGCAGGTCATTACACTCAGATGGAGCACGCGCCCGGCACGCTGGAGGTGGCGCGCAAGCTCTTCTGCACCTTGCCGTTTGCGGCCGATCGGCTCAACCGGCTGGCCGGCCTCCCCAGCCGTGCCTCTCCGATCGCCAGGGCTGCCGGGCTCGCCGGGAGCGTTTACGCCGGCCTTCTGGGCGTGGGGCCAGGAGGCGCAATGAACGTGGCCGACCTTGCGGGCGCCAGATTACATGCCGGCCTCGGAGCGATCGCCGGCGCGGTGGCTTTTGCCGCCTTCGTGCTGCCTGTCATGCCGGGCAGCGGGCAGTATGCGTCTTTCATTCTGTGGGTGGCCGTGTTGGCGGCGGCTCTTGGCTGTTTCATCGCCCTGCAGGTCGGCAGGCAGAGCCCGTCGGTGGGCAGGTTGGGCTGGGCCATCGTGACGGTGTCCGCGTTCCTGGCGTGTACGGCCACCCTGGGTCTCTGCTTTGTGGGCGCGGAGGGCCTTTCGGTTCTTGCCTTTCAACTCCCGGTGGTCTTTGCGTTGGCACTGTTCGTTACCGCCCTCGCTGTCGCCGTGCTGGTGCGGCTGAGCCCCCGAGTGCAGCGCTCGGCCGGCCGTTCTGACCGTGAGGCGGGGTAGGCGGCTCGCCCTGCTCTGTAGAAACGATGCGCTTGCGGTCCCTTCTCCCGGGTAGGCCGGGCGTCTCGCCCGGCGCTGGAGGATTGATGGGGCCCCCGGCGAGACGCCGGGGGCTACCCACACAAAAGTTTCTACAGAGCAGGCTCACCCCTCAATACAGTCGGCTTGGTTGCGGGCTGTTTGCAAGAGGACGTGGAGCAGGACATGAAGGCGAGAGAGCATCTTGGACGGGTCGTTCGGGCAGAGGGCGACAAGGCGATCGTCGAGGTCCAGGTGAGCGGGCCGTGCGGCTTTGCTTTTCGCTGCGCGTGCTGCGCTTCGCTGCGCCGTGAGCCGCTCACGATTCAGGTCGACCGGGACGGTCTGGAGGAGGGCCAGACGGTGCGCGTCGCCATGCCCGGCTATCTGGGTTACCTGAGCACCTTTGTGGTGTTCGGGCTGCCGGTGTTGCTGTTCGTCGCCGGCATCCTGGTCGGCGGTCTCCTGGAGGGGGGAACGGAAGCCCGGGGCATCTTGAGCGCCGCAGGCGGGGTCTTCGGGTTCCTGCTGGGCGTCCTGGTGGCGGTGGTGGTTGACCGCAGGCTGGCCGGGTCCCGTAGTTTCAGGGTTTCGCGTGTCGAAGAACACGAGGCTTAGGTGCCTGTTGAGCAATGTAGCTCACCCGCCCTCTCAGGCTCCAAAGCTCCGACAGGAGCGACGGAGGCCCGGCTCGTAATGTAGCGCAGCCGCCCTCTGGGCTCCATAGCTCCGGTAGGAGCGACGGAGGCTCGGCTGCGGCAGATGGGCCGCAACTCAGGCGAGGGCGCCTGAGCTACAAGGCGCTTGTGTCACACAGACACGGCAGTCTGGAGGCCATTCCCATCCGCCGCAGCCGAACGAGTCCTTTGACACCATCTGCGGTGCGGTGTAATATCTGGGTAGCAGCATCGGGGGGGGCGATCTGTATTCGCCCCCCCTTGGATTTGCAGCGGGGGAATGGCATCGGTGGCAGTTGTATTCGCAGCAGAGTTGCACTGCCTGAGCGCATTGTTTGCGCCGGGAGCAGGCCCCGCCCTCGCGTGGCCCGCGCTATTGGCGGCGTTCCCGGTCCGGCTCGTCTGGTCCATGGCCGTTCTAAGTCTGGGCGTGGTGCTGACAGTGTCTGTGGCGCTTATTCTGAAGCGCGAAGGCAAATCCATGGGCCAATTGCGAAGCGGGGGGGCGGGCGGATCCGGGCGGCACGTGCAGCGTCTGAGCAGGTTGCTCAGGGCGGTCCGTTCCCTGGACAGCATCATAGTGACGGAGCGGGACGGCCAGCAACTGCTGGAGAAGGCGTGCCAGTCGCTGGTCATGACTCGCGGTTACAGGATGGCCTGGATAGGGTTGGTCAACGGGGAAACGAAGCGCGTTGTGCCTGTGGCGCAGGCCGGGTTCGAAGAGGGGTATCTGAAGCAAGTCGAGATAACGTGGGATGATTCGCCGACCGGCCAGGGCCCGACCGGCCGAGCCATTAAGACCGCCGAACCAATCGTGATGCGGGATATCGAAAGCGCTCCCGAGTTCCGGCCATGGCGCAGGCAGGCTCTGCAGCGCGGGTATCGTTCGTCCGCTGCGCTGCCCCTGCGCTTCGAGCACCAGGTGGTGGGCGCCCTGAACGTCTACTCCGAAGTGCCCGACGGGTTCAATATCGAAGAGATCGGCCTGCTCCAGGAGGTGGCGGACCATCTTGCCTACGCTCTGGGCTCCATCAGGTTGGAGAAAGAGCTGGCCGAGACCAAACGCAAGGCCAGGGAAACGGACCGCGTCCTGCGGGCGCTCGAGAATTCCCCGTTGGGCATGGTGGTCACCGACAGCAGCGGCATGGTGACGAGCATTAACCGGCGGATGATGGAATTCCTCAACGGCTACCAGAGCCGGGAGGAGATCGTTGAGGTGGTCCGCATGCCGGACCTGGCCGTGTTCAGCGACTCGGCTGCTCGGGCCGGCATACAGGAGGTGCTCGGCGAGGGCAAACCGGCCCGATTCGAGTGTGAGATCGTGGCGGCCGACGGAAGCCGGCATGTCCTGTCCTGTCAGGGAATGCCCGTGCTTGAGGAGGGCGAGAGGCCGACCGGGGCCCTCTGGCTTGTAGAGGACATCTCGGACCGACGCGCCCCGGAGGCATTTCCCGGCTGAGCCGCGGAATCTGTTCCGTCTGCTCTTGCAGGCACGGTGTTTGAGGCATCGGCCGGGCTGGCCTTGGCTTCATCCACGCCGCCGGCGCAGCAGGTGCGCGACGACGGCGCCCATCAGAGCCCCCGTCGCGAACACCCCCAGCAACAGCACGGCCAGGGGCACCTCCGGACGCCAGAACAGGACCTCGAAGGTGGCCGGCTTGTTGTTCTGAAAGAGCACTATGACCACCAGCACGGCCACGACAACGACGCAGATAAGCTTCGCTCGCCTCAGCCAGACGCCCAGGCCGGCCCGTCCGGTCTCGTGGCGTCCTCGCCGTCCTTCCTCCTCTCCCACTGGCTTCACCCCCGCTCTTCGGATGCCGTCGAGTCGGTTTCGCGGTCCTCTTGCTCTGGTTTGTCTTCGTCGGTGCAGAGGTCCAGCATGTGGCCCATTTTCTGCTTCTTGGTGAGCAGATACTGCAGGTTCTCCTTGTGGGGCGGCGCCTCGATGGGCACTCTTTCCACGATCTCCAGCCCATAACCGCTCAAGGCGTGGAACTTGCGCGGGTTGTTGGACAGCAGCCGTATCCTGCGCACGCCCAGGTGCCGCAGTATCTGGGCCCCTACGCCGTACTCCCGCTTGTCGGCCGGGAAGCCGAGCTGCTCGTTCGCCTCGACGGTGTCCAGCCCGTGGTCCTGCAGCACGTAAGCCTGCAGCTTGTTCTCCAGCCCGATGCCGCGTCCTTCCTGCCTCATGTAGAGCAGCAGGCCCTGTCCCTCCCGTTGGATCAGTTCCAGGGCGATCTCGAGCTGTTCGCCGCAGTCGCAGCGCCGCGAATGGAGGATGTCCCCCGTGAAACATTCGTCATGGACGCGCACCAGCACCGGCTCCTCTATCGGGTCCGCCGGGGAATCGTCCGTGGTGCCGATGTCGCCGCAGCAGACGGCCACGTGCTCCTTCTCGTCCACCATCGAGCGATAGTAGTGGAGCTTGAACAGGCCGTAACGTGTGGGCAGGTCCACGCAGACGCGCTTGGCGATCAGATACTCGGAGCTGTGGCGGTAGCGGATCAGGTCGGCGATGGTGCAGATACTGAACCCGAACCGCTGGGCCGTCCGTCTCAGTTCGGGCATCCGGGCCATGGTGCCGTCTTCGTTCATCATCTCGCAGATGACGGCGGCCGGCTTGAGGCCCGCCAGACGGGTCAGGTCAACGGCGGCTTCGGTGTGGCCCGCACGCACCAGTGTTCCGCCGGACCTGGCCAGCAGCGGCAGCACGTGGCCGGGCCGCACCAGGTCGTCCGGCCCCGCGTCGTCGGCCACCATCGTCCGGATGGTCTGCGCCCGGTCCTGCGCGCTCACGCCCGTGGTGATGCCCTCCCGCGCGTCCACGCTCACCGTGAACGGCGTGCCGAACTTGCTCCGGTTCTGCTCCACCATCGGAGGCAGCTCCAACCGGGCGGCCAGCTCCGCTCCGATGGCCAGGCAGAGGAACCCGCGCGCGTGGTTCAGCGCAAACGCGATGGACTCCGGCGTCACGTGCTCCGCCGCCAGGCACAGGTCCCCTTCGCTCTCGCGAGACTCGTCGTCCACGACGATAACGAACTTGCCCCGCCGGAACTCTTCGATCACCGACTCGACGTCGGCGGGGAACGTCTCCTTGTTCGGTTCTTGCGGCATAAGGATCCGAAGACCATTGCGAAGGTTCACACAGACGCGCCCGTTCAGCGGGCCCCTGTGTAGCACAGGCGCCCTCGCCTGTGGTTGTGTAGCTCAGGCGCCCTCGCCTGAGTTCCGGCCATTCCCGTTCGCCGCAGCCGAGGGCGGCTGCGCTACATTACGAGCCGGGCCCTCTACGCCGTCCCATAGGTCCTCTTGAACCATTCTACAAACTCGGCGACGCCCTTGCCAATCGGGACGCTCGGTCGGTACCCTAGCAGGCGCCGCGCCTTCGATATGTCTGCATACGTGATCGGGACATCGCCGGGCTGGTCCGGCAGCCACTTGATGCGGGCCTGCTTGCCCAGGCAGCCCTCGATCATCTCGATCAACCGCTGCAACTCCACCGGCTCTGAATTGCCCAGGTTGATGATCTGGAAGTCGCGCCCCAGCCGGGGGGACTCCAGTGCGGCCACGATGCCGGCCACCACGTCGCTGCAGTACGTGTAGTCCCGTCGGCTCGTCCCGTCCCCGTAGACGGGTATGGGCTTGTCGTCTGCAATCAGCCGCGTGAACTTGTGGATCGCCAGGTCCGGACGCTGTCGCGGGCCGTGCACCGTGAAGAACCGCAAGCACACCATCGGAATCCCGTAAAGCTCGTAATAGACGTGGCACAGAAGCTCGCCTGCCCGCTTGGTGGCCGCGTAAGGAGAGATGGGCTGTCCGACCGGGTCCTCTTCACTGAAGGGCACCTTGCTGTTGACGCCGTAGACCGACGAACTGGAACCGAAGATGAACCTTGCCACCCGGCCCGACTGGCGGGCCGCTTCCAACAGATTGACTGTGCCCGCGCAGTTGACCTCGACGTAGGTGGCCGGATCCTCAATCGAAGGCCGCACCCCCGCCCGCGCGGCCAGGTGCACCACCGATTGGACGTCGTGGCGCTCGAAGACGGACCGGCAGAGCTCGGCGTCCCGGATGTCTCCCTCAACCAGCACGACCTTGCCGCTGGCCAGCGCGCCTTCGATGTTGGCGCGCTTGACGTCGGGTGAGTAGTAACCGTCGAAGTTGTCCAGGCAGACGATCTGCCCGTGTGGTTCGGGGTCGGCCTCGGTCAGCCGGTCCAGCAGGTGGCTGCCGATGAAGCCGGCTCCGCCGGTCACCAGAATGCTCATGGGAAAATCCAGTTCCTGGTTTTGAGTTTCGGCCGCCACAGGCTTGCACGCCAGCCGTGTGGCGTGGCCGGCGGACTCGGCACCAGCCGGGTTTTTCCGTCGCAAGCCCTTTGCCACGGCGGGGCTGCGAGAGAATGGGTTCGTTTCGTAATGAGGCCGGTTCTGCCATCCGCGGCCCCGTGGTCAGCCGGCACAGCCCCCCGGCGCTCGCCCATCTTAGTCGTTCTCCGACGGAAGTCAAGCGCGCCGGAAAAGGGGGAAAAGGGGGACTGGCATCCGTGAGCCTGTCGAACGGTGCCTGTATCCCCTTTTCGGGGCGTCAGAACTTCGCGGGGCTGTAGACGCTGCGGAAGGTGTCGACGCGGAAGCGCTCCACCGTGCCGTAACCCACGCTGACGACCACGTGGGCTTCCGTGCCCGTGGCGTTGACGGGGTAGAACTGCACCGTGTAGTAGAAGCCCGGATAGTAGGGATGCGGCCTCGCCACGGTCACGGGGGTGCCGGCATTATGGGCGACGGCCATCGTCCTGCCCCAGCCGCGGTCGGCGTTGCCGTCATTGTCGAGGTCCGCCACGGAGAAGCTCGTCCCATCACGCCCGTCATAGGGCATCCATTCTTCGTCTATGACGATGTAGCCCTGCGGAGGCGCGCCCGCGGGCGGCCCGACGGGGAGGTTAAGCGGGTTGCCCCTGACGATCACGCCGGCGGCGGCTGGCAGCAGCGGCTGGTCCCCGGCCAGCACCGCGTCCTGGTCGGCCACCACGTAGAACCACGTCCTGGGCTGGAGGATGCGCACGCCTGGCTCGCTGTGGAGCAGTCCGGCTGTGACCCACTGGTCGTCGTCCCACAGTCCCCTGTCCGTGGCTGCGATAACGAACTCGTTGGGCGGCGGCGCCGGCGGCACCGTATACCAGGCCCATTCGCTGCCGGAGCCGGAAACAGTGTCGCCGTCGATGAGGATCGGGCCTGCGCTCCGGACTGCACTCTGGCCCGGCTGCAGCGGCCAGAACAGGTGACAGAGCGGATACTGGTTGAACAGGGCGCCGTAGTGGCTTTGGTCCGGCGTCACTGCCGCGGCTTCGATGTTCGGGAAGGGGTTCGGGATTTGGTCCAGCGTGAGCGCCGTTACGGCGAACACGTCGCGCATGCGCAGGGCGTTGACCTGGTCCAGCAGTTCGTCGGCGATGAAGGCCGCTTTTCGCCGGTCGCTGGCGTCGCTGTGGAGGACGCTGGCCGTCACGAACAGCGCCACGATGCCCACCGAGCCGATGAGGAACACGCCCATGGCGATCAGCACTTCCAGCAGCGTCAGGCCGGAGCGGCCGGCCAGTGTTCTCCGAAGGTGTTTAAGGGTCCGGTGCATCTGGTTCTCCTCTGTCGGTCCGACGCCTCAGAAAGCTAGCCCCAGTACTCCTTGCCCGCAGGATTGTAGAAGACGCGGCTGAACGTGAAGCCTATTCTGACTCTTCTCGGGCCGGTGTGGTCCATCGGCACAGTTCCCCGCACGCCTCGCGACGCCCTGGGATCCACCAAGGGATCCACGCGGAAGCTGCTGGTGGCCTCGTCGAAGTGCGAGTACCGCACCCACTCGTTCCCGTTGTCCGGATCTTCGATCAGGAGGTACGGCCACGCGGGATTGAACGTCGGTATGGTGCTGGACGGGGGGATGGGGATGATTGTGGCCGCCGCGAGAAGTGTCTCCGTGGGGAGTAGATCCAGGCGGACCGGCCTGCGTTCCGGGAACTGCTCGGACGGATCCACCACGACCACCGCCATGACGGCCCGCGGGAACATGTCGTCGTGCGGGTTGTTGACTGTGCCCATGCGGCTGTCCCAGACCACGGGGTATGTAACCGGTCCGCAAGTCTCCGGGACGTAGGATAATGTCCACTGGGCCCACCCTATGTCGTCCCAGGTGGTGGTGTACTGGCTCCAGCAGCGCACCTCGAAGTGGAGAACCCCAGTGGCCAGAGCCACCGCTTTGTCCCGAATCCGTTGTGCTGTGCCGAACACGTCGTTGTCGATGTTGCCCGGATCGTCGTTGAACAGCGAGTAACCGGGGTACTCGGCTGGCGGCGGCACCCAGCCCACAGGCTCGTCGTAGCCTATGGGGCCCAGAACGGCCCGGTGCAGCGTGTACTGGTCAGTCGCGTCGAGTCCCATCAGGTAGGCCACCTCACACATGCCTCCCAACGCCCGCAGGTCCTCGTCTATGCGCCCGTCCGGGGGGTCATCGTCATCTCTGAGGTTGTACCACTCCTCGTCCGCGAGAGGGGGTACGTCTATGTCGTTGTCCTGCCCGTCGCCGGCCTGGCGGAGGCGCGGGTTCAGCGTGTGTTCGCTTATGCTCCGCACGAAGCGAAGCCGCTGCCGCGCGGACGTGTCCCAATCCACGTAAAACCTGACGTCCGGGTTCCACGCGTCGGCGTCCCTGTTCCAGAACGGGTTCCGGGCGGCCCCAAGGTCGTCTTCCAACTGCTGGAAGATGATGGTGGCCTTGTCGTAGGCCAGGCCGCGCCGGTTGCCGCCGCGCCACAGACCGGAGCCGTAGCGGAGCGTGGCGACGGCCATCGAGCCGAAGATGATCGTGATGGCCGTGGCGACCAGCATCTCGGTCAGCGTAAAGCCCGCACGCCGCGGGGTCGTTCGTTTGTTGTGCGTTGTTCTCATGGGCTCTGCGTGCTCTGCGATCTCTGCGGTTCGCATTGTTGGGGCCTCTTAGTACGTCACGGATTCCGGCATCATCTCAATGGTGACCTCGTCAATCTCTATCATGTGGGGCCAGCCTTTGCCGGTGTACGGAGGTGGCGCACTGAACTCGCTGTTGTACGGGTGCGTGTCGCCCAGGTCGAAGTAGAAGCGCACCTCCACCTTGCTGTTGACGATGGGGTGCAAGGCGGCGAAATCCGTATCGACCAGTTCGTCCCAGTCGCCACTGGTCATGACGGTGCCCCAGAGGCGCGGTTCCACGCCGCCGCCGGGGACCTCGCTCCAGATCTTATCGTTGTCGTCCGGGTCAATGCCGCCGTCAATCAGTACCAGGACCGCGACCTTCTGGCCATCCTCCAGCGGCTGCTTGAGCGTCCAGTGCACCTGTCTCAATCGCCCGCGACGGTTCACGTCGAAGCTCACCATGCACATCTCGGACCCCAGTTGCAGGTCGGAGTAGGTAGTGTGTGTGTCCCACTCGCTCGCGGTGTTCAGGGGGTGCCAGGCGGGGTAGTCGGCCCTGTAGCGGTCCGGGAAGCGGACCGGCAGCAGGCGGACGATGTCGTCCGCCGAGTGCGCGGCCGGCCTGGTATTGACCGGGATCCCGAAAGGATCGAAGTCGTACGACGCTCGACGGTGCGGTTGGTCGACCACCAACTCGTGCGCGCCGACCGCGTGGACATTCTTCCGGGAGTAGCCGACCACCTCGTTGTTAATCCTGACGAAACCGCTGGGCGGGAACTGGCTGGCGTCCCACACGGGAATTGTCGTGTCGTTGTCCGCGATGCCGAGCCTCAGGCGCGTGGTGGTCATGAAGTTAAGCGGGATGATCCGGTGCAGGGCCGTGTGGTCCTGGGCAAGCCCGCCCAGGCCGGTCGGCGTCAGGTCGGCGTTGAGTTGCTGGATGCCGGCTATCTGGCCCGTCCCCACCACCCCGTAGTGCTCGTAGCTGTATAGGTCTCCCTCTACCAGGAAATAGCCGCCGCTCAAATGCAAAGGCCATGCGCCCGCAGGCACGACGGGATTGGTCGCGCCGGCTGCGATCTGCGCATAACCCAGGCTCCAATCCCATTCCTGCACGGTGTACGGGTCTCCCGCCGCCTGGAACCAGTCGCCTTCGTCAACGACCGCAGTGGGCAGCGACGTGAGGCGCAGTTCGTCCATCTCGCCCTCGAACCGCTCGGTTCCGGCAGCGTTCCCACCGACGTGGAAGTTGGCCGCATAGCCGCACGGCAGGACGCCGCAGAGCGTCCCCGCTGCGTTGTTGAGGACCTTCCAGCGCTTTGCAAGCACGTCGAAGGTGGTGTCGGGGGCCCCGCCAAGGCCGCCCACGAAATCGGCGGGCTGGAAGGCTAGCCAGTACCAACCGTTCCTTACTCTGCGCTCATGAGCCACTATCGGGGCGCTATTCCATTCCAGTGCGAAGGAGTCTGTGTCCGCCGTATGCGGGGGCGTCGTCAGCTTCCGATGGCTGTACAAGACCACGCTGTCCGGGTCGCCATCCTCGAGGGGAATGCGGCTGTCTGGCGGAAGGGTCTGCCCTTCGTCCTTCGTCCGGATGAGCGGCACTAAGCTGGCCACCAGGTCGCCGGGGGCAAAGTCGGCCCGCAATCCCAGAGCATGTTCCGTGTCGTCTATAACGAGCCTGTCAGCCACGTTGTCTTTGTACTTGTAGATGGTATCTG